>JAGLHR010000336.1 GCA_023143415.1 Thiomargarita sp.
TATGGTTGCCCTGAGTCGTTACGGAAGTTCTTAATTAACGAGTCATTTTCTTAACAAAAACAACGACAAACAGGGCAATTATGAAGGAACCCGTAAAGGCTTCAAAAGAAGCAATCAGTTTTGTCAAACCGACAGGCGAAAAATCACCGTATCCCAAAGTTGTAAATGTAACCACACTAAAATAGACACAATTACCAAAATTAAAAATGTTTTCCACTAGACTTAATTGGCTATCATAAATAATTATAGTGTTATCCCCTTTAATGCCTAAACCAAAGTAAACGGCGGCACAACTGAAAATGAGTAAAAGGGAAAATATAATCACTCGTAGCGGTTTTTCACCATAACCACAAAAAAAATCAACGATTTTTGAAAAAGCACGCTTTAAAGAATAAGGCGGTATTTGAAAACGGCGCATCACCATCTCTCGATAAAAAAAAGTGCCAGCATGTTCAAACAAACCTCGCGCCTCATAAGTTTTACGCAAGCAACGGTAAATTTCCTCAGATTGCTGAAAAAAATCCAAAGCACTCTCTAAATCCCCCTGTTTAATGGCTATAAATGCTTTATCTTCTTGCATAACCTTCTCTCCACAACGAGCGTGTTCCATTCTGGCATTTTTTAGATTGGTAGCCAGTAGATTGGCTTTTTCCAAATTGGCACAATTCAAATTGGCGTTGCTCAAATCCGCTTTCATTAATGAAGCACCCTGCAAATTTATAAGGAATAAATGTGCATTTTTTAAATTGGCATGGTAGAGATCAGCATAAGATAAATTAAAACCCGTTTTATTTCCCCGATTGATCAAATTAATGCCTTCCAAATTGGCATATTTTAAAGAAAAGCCCGCCATTGAACGTCCAGAGGCGGCATATTCTTCTAGACGTTGTTTGATGTCATCGCCTGTTTTAACCGTATCTGGATCGTGCCAATAACAAAGTCCATTTGATTCAGCCTCGTTCATACACTGATTACCATCAAGATCAGTGTAATGGCACTGTTTTTGCTGTTTCACAACACTTGCCTTATACTCACATTAGTTCACTGAGAACACTCAACAACAATCATTTCAACCCGCCGATCAAGGGTGTCCATCACATCGTTACTATCAGTGCCAATCATATTTTCACTGGCACTTTCACCGATGATTTTTGAGCTTTGCATGATGATAGGAAAATTATCCGCCATTAATTCTTGAATTTTTTTAGCGCGTTCTAAGGATAATTCCTGGTTATTCGCATCTTCTGTGACGCTGCTATGACCAATTATCAGTGAACAAAGACTGTTTTCATCAAAATAACGGGCAATTTGACGCAACCAAAATAAATATTCATTTTTTAATTCAACGTCATTAATAAATTCGCTTGAATTAACGGAAAACAAAAACTTAAAATTCAGCTTCTTATTTTCCATAATGCGGGCTTCTAATAACTTAGAAAAAGCGTTTTCGGCTGCCGCTTGAACTTCCAATTTGAGGTAAGTTTGATATAAGCCGGCATAAGTTCTGACAAACTGTGCATCAGAACGTTTAACTGCGAGTTTGAATAAAAATAGTGCTTTCTCAAATTCATGATTTTCAAACAGGGCTTCTGCTTGATTAAGTAAGGCATCCGTTTCTAACGAATTATATTGTTCTTCATCGACTAAATTGATTAAATCATCATCAACGGGTTCATCGACGGGTTCATCTTCATCAACCGATTTATCAGCCACATCAACCGATTCATCTTCATCAACGACTTCATCAACAACAACAACCTCTGCTTGTTTTTTCAGCAAAAGAGGTTCTTTTTTAACCTCATCGCTTTCATCAATTTTCACACCAAAAACTTTATCAATGTCATCAGCAGGAGTTGGCTTTTCCAGAGCGAATATTTTTGATTCAGTAGAACCTTGGGAAGGTTTGGGTTGTTGCGATGCACATGAAATGAGGAAGTTGAAACCTAATATCAATAAGCTCAACTTAATTGATTTAATCAAAATCGGATTAATATGAAACATTGTTGTATACCTTTTTATTTAAGTTCGCCCAAAGCTAAAGCGTTGAACTACAATGGTTCAAAGCTAAAGCGTTGAAATTCCCAAAGCTATTGGGATTCCAAAAGCTAAAGCGTTGAACTCCAATTTAGATGAAAAAACGAAAACATCTAATTAAATTTAATGACATTGAGCATCTAAAAAACGCCTTTGCGCTTGCGTCAAATCTTTAACACCCATTGACATTTGTTTACGAAGTGCAGAACAACTGCACCCTTTACAAGCACTCGCCGCTCGTCTTTGCGCTTCCCGCCTTTCAGCACGT
>JAGLHR010000337.1 GCA_023143415.1 Thiomargarita sp.
TCAGAATATTTTCGTCACTCGACATCAGAGTATTGTTGTAGGGGCAATCCTTTATGGTTGCCCTGTTACCTTTATTTTACACCTAAATTTTCAATATTCATATCAACTACTTTATGACAACCTGATTATCAATTATCAATAAACACAAATATGAAGAAGTTAAAAGACCCAAAATTGTTTGTTCAAGCCGCTCCATTTCTCCAACAAGGCTTGACGACACCCAAAGCGATGCGAGATGTGATCTACGCACTGATACCCATTACCCTAGCATCAATATGGTTTTTTGGACTAAGTGTCCTCCTCGTATTGATGGCGAGTATTGCCGGAGCGGTTATCACAGATTGGATGTTTTCAAAAAATGGTAGTGAATCGCTATTAGATGGTAGCGCGGTATTAACAGGTTTATTGCTAGGGCTGACTTTGCCCCCCAATTTACCCTTATGGATGGCTTTTATCGGCAGTGTTGTCGGTATTGGCTTAGGCAAAACAATATGGGGCGGACTTGGAAACAATCTCTTTAATCCTGCCCTCGTTGGTAGAGCATTTTTACTGGCTAACTTTCCCAACGCAATGACCACTTGGGCACCGGGCGGTGGCGGATTATTTCATATCTACCCAAGCAATTTCGCATGGCCTTTTATGCAAACAACGGTGGATGCAGTAACAACAGCGACACCATTGGGCTTGATGAAATTTCAGCAAGAAGAAACGCCCTTATTAGACTTGATCATTGGCACGACAACAGGTTCTTTTGGTGAAACCTGCGGACTGCTCATTATTCTTGGCGGCATTTATATGATACTGCGGCGCAGTATTGATTGGCGGATTCCAGTGGCTATTTTAGGCACAGTCATTATTTTTACAGGCTTGCTTTTTATAGCAGATTCAACATATTATCCTAATCCCTTATTCTCAATCTTTTCGGGTGGACTATTACTTGGCACGTTTTTTATGGCAACCGATCCGGTTACATCACCAATGACCCCTAAAGGAACTTGGATATTCGGTATCGGCATTGGCATTATTGTCATATTAATTCGCGTATTTGGCGGTTTCCCTGAAGGCATGATGTACGCTATTTTGCTGATGAATGCAACGGTGCCTTTAATTGAACGTTACACACAACCACGCGCTTTTGGACATGGAGGAACGGCCAAATGAAAAAAGACATTATCACCTTTCACAAAAAAGACGATAATCCCAGCCCCTTTAAGCTGATATTCACTTTGGGATTAGCGGGATTCATCTCAGGAATTGCCATTATCGGTATCTATGAAATCACTTTGCCCACGATCACCGCTTACAAAATCAAAGTCTTACACGAAGCGGTTTTTAAAGTCTTACCCGGTGTGACGCAGATAAAGAAATTACACTACACCGATGACGACGGTTTGCAAGTCACCACATCAAAGCAAAATGATGATGATACGCTTTATGGCGGTTATAACAATCAAGGGAATTTAATCGGCTACGCCATTCCGGCTGAAGGACCTGGTTTTCAAGATACTATCCGCATACTTTACGGCTATAAAGTGGAACAACGACAAGTTGTTGGGATGGAGGTTTTAGAAAGCCGAGAAACGCCAGGGCTTGGAGACAAGATTTACAAAGATGCTGATTTTCAAGAAAATTTTGTTGCTCTAGAAGTAGAACCGACTATCGTGTTAGTCAAAAAAGGGGCAAAATCTGCCCCCAACGAAGTCGATTCCATTACTGGCGCAACCATTTCATCTAAAGCCATCGTCAGAATCATTAATAAAACGAATGAAAGATGGCTTAAACGATTGAATAAGTAGAGGAATTTATCATGAGAAACCCAGTTTCTTCAGAAACCAAGTTTCTTCAAGAAACTTGGTTTCTAAATACCCGATAGATTTTTTTTTCTCGTTCCCACGCGCTGGCGTCACTACCATTAAGTTAAGGAAAATTTATTGGAGTCCAAACCTTCAGA
>JAGLHR010000338.1 GCA_023143415.1 Thiomargarita sp.
AGAGTGAAACGAAACCCACCATTTTCGGCGATGTGGTGGGTTTCGCTATCGCTCTACCCACCCTACGAAAAAATCATTTAAATCAAATACTTAAAAAGTTGTGACTAACGATGAGAGCTGGAGCTTGGGAACGAGGGGAAAATTCAACTCTTAATTCGCATAAACAATTAGAAAGTACCGCTATTCCATCCCCATAAGGAAGCTTGAGCGTTGATAAACTCAATATACACCCTATCTTTAGGAATTTTCAGTGTCTCTTCAATGAATGAACAGAGTGTTTCTGATAATCCCGGCGTACTATCCGTTGATAAACGGATGCTTTTGAGCATTAGAAAGGCTGTTGGTTCATCCGTGCCTGCAAATCGCATCGGCGTGTTGGCTTCAATGGCAACCATGACATAACCTTCTGGTTTTCCTAACGCTTCGGCAACGGCTTGTGACGCTTTTGCCAATAAGGTTGCTTGTTCTTTCGGTTTTATGTCAACATTAGTTTGAATTTGTAAATACGGCATTTTTTTACTCCTGAATTTAAATGTAAACCTCTTGCCTATCGTCAGACTAAGACGATTGGTTTTCTCTTCAAAAAATATATCGGTTATTCTAACATAATGTCCCTTAACTCTTTAATGACGACTTACCAAAAACGAGTTGATACCGCCTTAGATGGCTGGTTGCCAATTCCTGATATTCAACCCCATCGCTTGCATGAGGCAATGCGTTATGCGGTACAAGGCGGGGGGAAACGAATACGCCCTTTGCTTGTTTATTTAACAGGCAATGCCCTGAGCGTCGATTTGACGGTATTAGATGCACCTGCATGTGCCGTTGAACTTATCCATGCCTATTCATTAGTACATGATGACTTACCCGGTATGGATGATGATGATTTGCGTCGTGGAAAACCAACTTGTCATAAAGCGTTTGATGAAGCAACGGCTATTTTGGTAGGCGATGCGCTACAAACGCTGGCATTTTACGTGTTGACTCATGATCCTCATTTAGAGATAAACGACAAACGACGTTTGGAAATGATTGAAACACTGGCACTGGCAAGTGGCTCACGCGGCATGGCTGGTGGACAAGCTATTGACATGGAGTCTGTTGGACAGTCTTTAAATATTGCTGAATTGGAAAATATGCACATTCATAAAACGGGCGCGTTGATTCGTGCCTGTGTCAAACTGGGTGCGCTCGCTAGTGCGATTGATGATAACCAACTGAAAAAACTGGATCACTATGCGAAGTGTATTGGTTTAGCCTTTCAAATTCAAGATGATATTTTAGATGTTGAATCTAGCACTGAAACATTAGGTAAACGTCAAGGTTCAGATATTGCTCATGATAAAGTCACTTATCCCGCTTTGTTAGGGCTAGGTGGGGCAAAGCAAATGGCAGCGGAATTAATTGAGGAGGCTAAAAATAGCCTCGCCGATTTTGATGAAAAAGCGGAATCGCTACATTGGATGGCGAATTATATTGTGGAACGTCATTATTAATGAATGATGAATGGTGAATGGTGAATGATGAATGATGAATGGTTTTCGAGTAGGGTGGGCAAAGTCTTTTTCTTGCCCACCTATTGAAAAAAGTTAAACTGTAGGGGCGAACCTGCGTGTTCGCCCTTTCGCCTTGAAACGTATTCAGGGCTGTTGGGGCGAATCTGTTCGCCCTGGCTTAACTTAATGGCATTGACGCTGGAGCGTGGGAACGAGAAAAAAGACTTTTTGGAGTCCATTCGAGGTTTGAATGGACTCCATAATATCCGATTGTGCTTCAGTACATATAGTCGTTCTAAATGATTTGTCAATTTTGACAGCTAAAGAAACGGGCAGTTTTTTCAAAAAACTTGGTTTCTATAAATCCACGAATCATTTAGGATCACTATATAAGCAATGCGAGTTAAGAATTGAAATTTTGGTGTTTTAGCTTTGGTTGTGTTAAATCGCCAAAGCATTTAAGGCGAAGAGTTTTTTGAAGAAAAACTATTAGCCTCAAATTGATGTTATTTTATGAAAATGGTGTGTCTTATTTTTTACTATAAAATCAATAACTTATATAGTTATTGATTGAGACGAGTTTCAGCTTTCAGTCGTTTGCCGATAAGCAAGTCTCATCAATATAAACCCTGCGATTAGCATGGGTAAACTTAAAAGTTGCCCCATCGTCATCCAATCAAAAGCGATAAAACCTAAGTGGGCATCGGGGGTGCGAAAAAATTCAATCAAAAAGCGAAAACTCGCATAGCCTATTAAAAATAATCCCGATACTGCCATCATTGGGCGGGAACGTTTAGAAAACAGCCACAAAATAATAAATAAGGCGATTCCTTCAAGGGCCATTTGATATAATTGTGAGGGATGGCGCGGGAATTGATCAACATGAGGAAATACCATACCCCAAGGTAAATCTGTTGTACGCCCCCATAGCTCGCCGTTTATAAAATTGCCGATTCGCCCTGTACACAAACCTAGCGGAATAAGCGGTGCTATAAAATCCGTGACTTCAAAAAAGTGTCGTTTAATTTTACGAGCATATAACCACATTGCGATTAAAACACCGATAAGTCCCCCATGAAACGACATACCGCCATGCCAGACTTTAAAAATGGCTAACGGTGAATCTATATAAGCCGGTAAATCATAAAATAGGATATATCCCAATCTTCCGCCTAATACCACACCAAGGGCGGCGTAAAAAATAATATCACTCAACTGTTCTTGTGTAAAAATGGCATCAGCTTCTCGTGTTCGCCGTGAACCTAACCACCAGGCGAGACCAAAACCAATTAAGTACATCAGGCCATACCAATGTACTTTTAATGGACCAACTTGGAATAAAATTGGATCAATTTCAGGATAAATTAACATAATTTTCAGTGTTTGAAGATGAAGTGTTCTGAAAAAACTTTTGAGATAGATGATTAAAGATGAAAGCTCAAAGCTAAAGCGTTGAACTCCAATAAGAAGATCAAAGCTAAAGCGTTGAACTCCAATAAGAGCTATTGAACTCCAAAGTTTTATGGAGAACTAGGAAGACGCATGTTTTTCAATTGTTGCTTAACTTTTTGTAAATGCCGTCTGCTAATTTCCAACGGTTTTTCAACATCTTTTAGTATGAGATAAGGACGTTTTATTATTCCTTTTCTTAAAGCAATGATATGTGTAAGTGCGACTAATCTATTACGATGTATGCGTAAAAATTGTCCGGCAAATTCTTGTTCCAAGTTTTTTAACGTTTCACTAATTAACGCTTCCCCCTCTTTCCAATACATTTTGACAGATTTTTCATAAGCATAAAAACAAGAAATTTGACTCACAGGCACTAAAAATTTTTCGCCTTGTTCACAATAATTAATGTAAGTGCGAGCGCGAGGGTTCGGAGAAATAACCGCAGATTGGGCTTGTCTAAACCGATAAGCCCGTTTAATAGCTTCCTCTAATCGTTCCTTACGAATCGGTTTGAGTAGATAATCTACTGCTTGATGCTCAAAGGCTTCTAGGGCATGATCACTGTAAGCCGTCGTAAAAATAACAGCAGGGGCAGGATGTAATAAAGCCAACTGCTCGCTCGCCTTCATGCCATCCATCCCAGGCATACGAATATCAATTAAAACAGCATCAGCATCATAAATCTCAGCAACTTCTATCGCTTCTCTACCATTACATGCTTCTGCAACAACTTTGCCTAGTCCCAATTCATTAATTAATGCATTTAAACGCTCTCGCGCTAAGATTTCATCATCGGCAATAACTATTCTCATCTTTTTGATTTATATAAGGAAAAATCATATTTACTTGATAAAAATTAGCGTCTTTTTGAAGACTTAATTTCGCGTGTTTGCCATAAAAAATCCGTAAACGTTGTTGAACATTTTCTTGTGCCATCTGATGCCCTTGATGTTGAGAATCGCTTTCTTTCAAAGGATTTTTCACATTGAGTTTAATTTCTTTACCATCAAACTTTCCCATAATACTAATGGTTCCCCCATCAGGTAAAGGTTGAATACCATGATAAATTGCATTTTCTAACAAAGGTTGCAAGCTAAGGGGTGGCAATAAAGCATCTTTAGGTATCTTATCTATATCCCAAACCAATTGCAAACGTTCACCCAGTCGTAATGTTTCAATGTTTAAATACTGCCGACATAAAACCAATTCTTCTTGAAAAGTCACACCTGTTTTTATTTCTGCTAAACTGGCACGAAATAAGTCGGCAAAATCTAATACCGCTTGTTCTGCTTTATCCGGTTGAAAACGGATTAAACAGGCGATGGCATTCATGCTATTAAATAAAAAATGGGGACGAATACGCGCCTGCAACGCTTGAGCACGGGCATTTGCACTGGCTTCAATTTCTTTTTTCCAATGATATTGAATATAAAAGTAGCGTAAAGTGACTGCACTAATAATTGCGCTGATACCCATATTGCGCCATAAAAACCATTGATGTCTTAGAAATTCTGGGGAGGTTTGATGATAAATCCATTCCGTTAAAATCAAAGTATTCATCAATATGAACACATAACTCAGTACCAGAATATCTTTTTTTATGAGTTTATACTTATAAATATAGCTCAATATGAGTAAACTGCCAATAGCACTCATCGCAAAATATTTGAGTAAAAATGGGTGATGAGAAGTTTTCCATCTGAATTCTGTTGATAACATATATTCATGCCATCCATAAGCAAATTCACTCATAATAAAAGTCACCATCAAAATAAGTAAATAAGCCACCAAACCGATAACAATGTCGCTTTCTAATTTAGAAAATTGGCGACGTAGCATACATAAAAGCCCCATACTTACTAGGGTAATCCATTGTATAAATAAAGAAAACATCGCTAAATTTGGAATTAATTCCTTTTTTATATACGCCCAACCAGTTCCATCTTTACTTAGCGGTGCTAATGCCAAAACAAAAGCAAGTAGCTCTGTCACAATAATGGTTAAAAATATGGTATAAACGTTACAAAAATCTGGCAGAAATTGCTCTTTATCTTGTTTGGATTGCATCTTTTATTGGAAACTTTGCTTTAGAATATGTAACTACTCAGCGGTTAGCCTTGAAATCAATTTCAAGGCGAAAAGCATTCGAGGCTAAAGTTTT
>JAGLHR010000339.1 GCA_023143415.1 Thiomargarita sp.
CCACGACTCTAGTTACAAGTTGATTTTATTCAAACATTAACAGAGAGCGAAGGACCTACTGAATATAATTATGAGATTGGATAGATTTATTCAAATTTATGTATATATATTCAGATTTTTAGGAGCGGAGTTAATGAAGTGTCATTTTTCCAAAATTCCTACAAAAATGACTCAACATTAGGTTTGCCTACTCTATTCGATGAACAACAACGAATAGAATATTCACAATTCAACATTGCCTTCACCATTGAGCGATTTGTAGCTAGTTTTATACTGAAAACGATGCTGCCGATTGTGTTTCTAATCACGTTGGGCTATTTTTCATTTTTTATCCGTGCATTTTCTCAGAAGTTATCCATTGGTGCCAATTTAATATTGGCAACTTCACTGTTTCATTTAAAACTGTCTTCTGATTTGTCGAATATTGGTTATATTATCCTGATGGAGTATTTTTTCTATCTGGTTTACTTTCTTGCCATTTTTATTATTTTAGTGGCACTACTTTATCACTTGCATGAGGATAAAAAGGATGAGGAAAGTAAAAAATTACTTTGGCGTATTGATATATTGGGCAAGATATTTTATCCGATTATTCTATTTGCTGGTATTGGTGTTATCGTGTATAGTTAAGTCGTTTTGGTGGGCAACAAGGTTGCCTACCCGACTAAAAATTTTAATAAACTGTTGTATACCTACTTAATTAAATGATGTATGTCATTCATACCAAATAAGGAAATTAACATGCCAAAAATGATTGTATTGATGTTAATTGGGATGATTTTAATCCCAACGCTACAAGCGGTCGAGGATGAGAGAGTTGTAAAACTATTATTGTGTTACAACAGCCCAAACTCAGACTACTGTCTTGCCGAATACATTCTCAAATTGAAACAACAAGTTGACGAAATGAAACGGCAGAACAATACACTGCAAGGAACAATCCAAAGCTTGAAAGGTGAAGTTGCTCACTTAAAAAGCCAGCAGAGTGAGAATAATAAACACATTTTGGTGTTAGAAACCAAAACTCAAGCGCATAAAAAAATTATTGAAGTGCAACAAGAAACTCTCCAAAGTTTGAAAGGTGAAGTTGCTCAGTTAAAAAGCCAGCAGAGTGAGAATAATAAACACATTTTGGTGTTAGAAACCAAAACTCAAGCGCATAAAAAAATTATTGAAGTGCAACAAGAAACTCTCCAAAGTTTAAAAGGTGAAGTTGCTCAGTTAAAAAGCCAACTGAGTGAAAACAATAAACGCATTATGGATCTAGAAACTAGGAGTCAAACGCAACAAAAAACGATTGACACGCAGCAAAAAAACCTCCAGGATTTTTGGAGTAAGATATCTCGTTTGGAAAGCAGGCTGTATCGCTATATAGACAATAACAATGGCACTATCACAGATAGCCGTACCCAACTAATCTGGTTGAAAAAGGCTAATTGTTTTGGCCGGCAAGACTGGAAAACGGCCATGCAAAAAGTTGCCAAGCTAGCGACTGGGCAATGTGGTCTTCGTGACGGTTCTGAAGCCGGAGACTGGCGTTTACCGACTCGAAAAGAGTGGGAAGCGATGATGGACCTAAAATATAGACGACTGACGCTTTCCGACGCTCTCGGTACGGGACAATGGAAAGAAGGTGATGCATTTTTGGGTGTGCAATTATCTAAATACTGGTCTTCCAACTTGCACACGGACCAGATATCTTCCGCATGGTACGTGAATATCTACAACGGTCAGCTGGATATCAACAAAATTAGTACGAATAATTATGTGTGGGCCATACGAGGTGTGGAATAGCAGAGGAATAATTGGGGTTCGAGGTTTTAGCCACCCTACATGACTCTGCATTTTAACAGCATTTGAGAATTTTCTAAAATGTTTGAATCAGAATTTAAGAATTTGAGAATTTTCAGAATTAAAAAAACAGTCATGTAGGGTGGGCAACGTGGTTGCCCACCACTTTTTTAATGAGGAAGGTGGGCAAGAAAAGGACTTTGCCCACCCTACATGGCTCGCTGGAGTGGGAAACAGCAAATACGTTGAGATTGGTAGCAGGGCGAACCATGCCATTAAGTGAAGCAGGCGAACACGCAGGTTCGCCCCTACCATGAAATACGTTGATATTGGTAGGGGCTGCGTATCTGCCCTTAATGGCTTCGACGCTGGCGCGTCGATAATGCGTTCCCACGCCGGCGCGTGGAAACGAGAAAAAAACAGTGCTAGAGCCGCACAGCCACACGGAAACCGAAAGCCTGATTGCGGTCGTCCGAGGTGTCCCTTCCGCGGCTGGCGGTACGACAGATGACGGGAACGCTGTACCACGAGCCGCCACGCAGCACTCGGCGACTATTATCAGCGCCGGTTTCCCAAATTTGACCATCATTAGGTGCATTTTTGTAGTTATTATGCCAAGAATCGGCATTCCATTCCCAAACGTTGCCTACCATGTCATATAAATCAAAGGGATTCGCTGCAAAGGAACCAACCGGTGCAGTATATTTCCAACGATCTTTACCTTTTGCTAAACCGTCACAACATTCGTCCTTACCATAGTTAGCATATTCATGAGATGCGGTATTTCCCCACCAATATTTTGTATTGGTGCCGGCGCGTGCGGCATATTCCCATTCCGCTTCAGTCGGTAAGCGATATTGTTTGCCAGTTTGTTGACTTAACCACTGGGCATAAGCAACGGCATCATTCCAAGAGACGTTTATCACAGGGCGATGATTACGCCCCCAGTTTTTATCATCTGGTTTTTTTCGCCCCGTCGCCTGTGCAAATTTGTCATATTCAGCAAAAGTGACTTCATACTTCCCCATTGCAAATTCACTCACAGACACCAGATGCACTGGCTTTTCATCTCTATCACCACCACCTTGAATATCCCCCATCCGAAAACGTCCAGCGGGGATTCGTACCATTTCAGGACCTAAACTACCGTCTTGTAAGCGATCACGAAAAAATTTATCTTCACGGGAAGAGTTGATTTGCGTTTGAACTTGCACCATTTGCCCACAAGGTTTAAAACAAAATTGACCATCTAATCCAGAATAAAAATCAGGTTTTTGCTCGCCATGAGTTTCTTTTTTTACGGCGGCTCGCACATTGGTCAACATATCAAAAATCGAAATGCCCGGTTTTAAAATTTCTTGTTTCAAATGTCGAGTATAAGGGCTATTACGCTGCCCTTTAGCGGATAAGGCTTGATGATTTGCACTGGTTGCATAAGCGATTAAAGAACCACTTGGTGCTTGCATCGGTGCTAACCCTTTTTTTAATCCCTTTCCCTTAAACCAACCTTTGGGGAATGGATTATCACGACAAGCATCTAAAAATACCAAATTCAAGCGATTCTCCGCGCCTTCCATTGTGGCTAATAAATATTCCATCTCTAAAGTTTTCACTCGTAAGTGTCCAGGCATAGCCACTGATGTCATTGCTCCAATTGGAAATAAAAAGTTTTTCCCTTGATATTGCATACCATGCCCTGAAAAATAAAATAAGCCCACGGTATTTTTGTCTTGTTCTAATTGTTTGCCAAAACCGATAATCGCTTGTTCCATTTCCCATAATGATTGATCTTTTAGCTTTCGCACCTGAAAACCAACTGTTTTCAATGCCGTTTCCATGTCATCCACATCATGATGAGGATTATCTAAACGACCTTTTTTATAGCCTTGATTGCCAATTAAAAGCGCGATACGCTGTTGGTTAGTCGTTGATATGGTTTTATTTGAAGAAACAAGACTTTCTGAATCAGACGATTCTTTTGGAATAGGAGAAATACAACTGTTTAATAGTAAAAACGAGATAGCCAAATAAATCAGATTGATTTTTTTCATAATAAATCATTGGGATCAAAGTAAAATGAATAGCTAATGTAGGGTGGGCAACGTCTGTTGCCCACCACATTAATGAGGAAGGTGGGCAATCAAAGGACTTTGCCCACCCTACCTGACTCATATTGTGAACTCCTGTGTTTAGCGATTCTAATTCATACAGTAGGGTGGGTAGAGGTACGAAACCCACCTTTACCTTTTCAAATGGTGGGTTTCGCGTTCGCGAAACCCACCCGACCTACTACCTACTAATTGATTTAATTGTATTTATAATAATTCATCCCTTTTGAAAAGCCATAAAATAAGTATTCTGAAAATTCTGATTCAAACAAGGGTGAAAATTGATTTCTGGTTCCCAAATCGCCTGAGTGGGAACGAGAAAACTTCGACGCTGGCGCGTCGAGAATGCGTTCCCACGCTGGCGCGCTCATCGTTATACATAAGTCAA
>JAGLHR010000034.1 GCA_023143415.1 Thiomargarita sp.
CAACGCTTCAGCTTTGGCGACTTAATAGACGGTTTCCAAAGCTAAAGCGTTGAACTCCAAAAGCAAAATACGCCCAAAGCTGAAGCGTTGGACTCCAATACGCCCAAAGCTAAAGCGTTGAACTCCAATACGCCCAAAGCTAAAGCGTTGGACTCCAATTTCAACCCTATAAATGATTAATTGTATTAATATTAACCATTTTATAATTAATATCATTTAAAAATTAAGATTAATAAAATTTTCGAGAAAGTCCTCTAGTTGATCAAAACAATTTATATACACTAAAGACAACAAAGCCCTAATCACTATTGAAAAATAAGCGCGGCTCACTGATAATTGATCACCAAACACTATTTACTAAACATTAAACATCACATATAATAATTGGTTTTGTTTGCAACACAAGTTAATTAACAGGATACAGAAAATCTTATGGTTTCCATTCGCTTAAGTCGTAGTGGCGCGAAAAAGCGTCCCTTCTATCATATTGTTGTCGCCGACTCACGAGAACGTCGTGATGGGCGATATATTGAACGCTTAGGTTTTTTTTACCCAATCGCAACCGGGAAAGAAGAATCTTTGCGTCTTGATCTGACTCGTACCAATTATTGGTTAAAAGTCGGCGCGAAACCGACTGAAAGGGTAACTCAGTTGATTAAACAACACAGTAAAACTCCGCCTGTAGAAACAGCAACTGCCGCGCCCACGGACAATCTATCAGCAAAGCCTGTAGAAAAGCCATCCGCTGAAGCGACATCAACTTCACCTGAAGCGACATCAACTTCACCTGAAGCGACATCAACTTCACCTGAGGCGACATCAACTTCACCTGAAGCGACATCAACTTCACCTGAAGCGACATCAACTTCACCTGAAGCGACATCAACTTCTACAGATACTGCACCCAGTACCCCCACTGCTGAGACGACATCCGCAGAAAGCACATCAACCAAACCAACAGCCTCATAACTGAACAATGTCCGAATCAACACGACTGATCATCGGACAAATCAGTAGCCTATACGGGGTACGCGGTTGGGTTAAGGTATTTTCTTATACCAGTCCTATTATCAATATTCTTGACTATGCACCTTGGCAACTGTACCAACAAGGGCAATGGCAAAAGGTAACAGTGTCTGAAGGACAAGCACATGGTAAAGGCATTATTGTCCACCTTGAAAATATCCATGATCGTGATGAAGCCGCCCGTTTACTCGGCGCAGATATTGCCATCAATCGTGAACAATTACCCCTAATATCTGTAGGTGAATATTATTGGACTGATTTGATAGGCTTAACTGTGATCAACAAAGAAGGTATTACATTGGGTAAAGTGGATCATTTAGTAGAAACGGGGGCTAATGATATATTAGTCCTTAAAGGTGAACGAGAGCGTTTAATTCCCTTTGTGCTTGAACATGTTATCCTTAAAGTTGATTTACTACAAAAAATATTGCTCGTTGATTGGGATGCTGACTTCTAATGCACATTGGCGTTATTACCTTATTTCCAGAAATGCTCGACGCGCTACGTTGCAGTATCACTGGGCGTGCATTAGAAAAAGGCTTATTAAAGCTATCTGTCTGGAATCCAAGAGATTTTACGCAGGACAAACATCATTGCGTCGATGATCGGCCCTACGGCGGCGGCCCTGGCATGGTTATGCAAGTACAACCGCTTAGAGCAACGATTCAAACAGCTACCACTGCAATGGGTACTGATACGCGGGTGATTTATCTCTCACCCCAAGGCCGCCGCTTAGATCAAGCCGGAGTACAGGTCTTATTGAAATATCAGCGTTTACTGCTAGTCGCAGGACGCTATGAAGGTATTGATGAACGCTTGATAGAACGAGATATTGATGAAGAATGGTCAATAGGCGATTATGTACTCAGTGGTGGCGAACTGGCAGCAATGGTGATCATTGACGTTTTAACACGCCATTTACCAGGTGCTTTAGGACATAAAGACTCAGCGGCAGAAGATTCATTTTATGCTGGATTGCTAGACTATCCGCATTACACGCGCCCTGAAGAAATTGATGGACAAAAGGTGCCTACAGTGTTATTGTCAGGCAACCATGCTGAAATTGCCCGTTGGCAGCATAAACAAGCATTGGGACGAACTTGGGCTCGCCATCCCGCATTGTTAGAAAAACTGAGTTTAAGCCTAGAACAAAAAGCACTTTTAAATCAATTTATTAACGAACATAAGGAGGTATAAAATGACGAACATTATCGCCGAAATAGAACGGGAACAGATGACAAAGAAGATACCACCCTTCAGAGCCGGTGATACCATCGTTGTCCAAATAAAGGTAAAGGAAGGAGAACGTGAACGCTTACAAGCCTTTGAAGGTTTAGTCATTGCCAAGCGTAATCGAGGCTTAAATTCTGCCTTTACCGTCCGCAAAATATCCCACGGTGAAGGGGTAGAACGGGCATTTCAAACTTACAGCCCGTTAATTGGTAACATTATCGTTAAACGGCGCGGTGTTGTGCGACGTGCTAAACTCTATTATATGCGTGATCGACGTGGTAAAGCGGCGCGTATTAAAGAAAAAATTGTTGCCAAAAAAACCCAATCATAACTTTGAGGAATTGTTATGCCATCCTTCGATATCGTCAGTGAAGTAAATTTGCATGAATTGTCTAACGCCATCAATCAAACAAATCGAGAAGTGAAGACACGGTTTGATTTTAAAGATTCAGACGCAGAGGTAGAATATAAGGAAACAACCTTAACCCTACAGGCTGAAAATGAATTTCAAATCAATCAAATAACCGAAATTTTGCATAAGAAATTAGCAAAACGAGGTGTTGACATTGCCGCCTTAGAGGCAGGGCAAATTGAAGTCCAAAATCGTCGTGCTCGTTTGCCAATGACTATAAAGCAAGGTATAGATAAAGACACTGCCAAAAACATTGTCAAAACGATAAAAAGTCATAAGCTTAAAGTACAAGCTGCGATTCAAAGTGAACAGGTGCGCGTGTCTGGAAAAAAACGCGATGATTTGCAGCAAATAATGGCTTTGTTGCGTGAGAAGGACTTGGGTTTGCCATTACAATTTATTAACTTTCGAGATTAACTCACTATTTGAGGGACTATTATTATGCGTATTTATATGATGTTAGCTTTGTTATTGGCAACCAGTTTATCAGTAGCCGTTGAAGACAAATCGACTGATTCTTCTCAAGCGAAGACTGATTCTAAAACGACTGAAGTTCAAGTCCCCAGTTCTCCTGAAGCAGCCACATCTGAGGCTCAAGTTCCCAGTTCTGAAGAAGCACCCAAAAGTGATTCTCCAAAAGTGCCAAGTGCGATTACTGAAAGCTTGAAGAAGATAATCAAAGACATCAATGATGTCTCCATCACACCCGCACCAATAGCGGATTTATACGAAGTCGCGACAGGCGAAGATATGTTTTATATCACCGCTGATGGTCGTTACATTATGATGGGTAACATTATTGATCTTAGTACACGCCAAAATCTGACCCAGCAGAGGCAAGAAGCACTCCGTCAAGCGCGTAATCCAATCCGTCAGAAAGCCATTGATGCTGTGAGTGAAAAGGACATGGTTATCTTTGCCCCGGAAAAAGAAACCAAGTACACGGTTAACGTGTTTACCGACGTGAGTTGTGGCTATTGTGTCAAGTTTCATAAAGAAGTCCCTGAACTGAATAAAGCGGGTGTCAAAGTGCGTTATTTCGCATTCCCGCGTGCAGGTGTCGGCTCTGAGAGTTATAAAAAAATGGTGTCTATCTGGTGTGCAAAAGATCGACAAACAGCGATGACTGATGCCAAAGCAAGACGCAAAGTTGAAGAAGCAACGTGTAATAATCCCATAGAAAGTCAATATAAATTGGGACAAAAGCTCGGTATTAATGGTACACCAGCCCTAATTTTATCTAATGGCGAGTTAGTTCCCGGTTATCTTCCAGCAAAGAGACTGATTTCTATTTTAGAAAAAAAGTAAAATCGGTTTTGATGAGTGATTTTTTGTTTTGATGTTTGATGACTGATTTTTGGAGTCCAACGCTTTGGTTTTTCTCGTCTCTCGTCTCTCGTTCCCTTCGAGGCTTACAGTTTTTTTAAAGAAAAAACTGTAAGCCTCGAACTCTGTTTGGGAACCAGAAATAATTGTTCTAAAGCGGCAGGTATTTGGTTCAGTACAAAACGTTGTACTGCTTCAAACCTGAAATTGATAATTCTTTAATTTCTTAAAGAGTGTTAATGTTAATGTTTGTTAACAGAAATGGAGAAGAAATATTATGAGCGGGATATTTTTTAGAAGCGAGCACAAAATGTCTTGGTTGGCATTGGTTATGGGCTGTTTTTTAAGCGTCGGTTGTGGTCCCATCTATGACACAGTTGATAACTTTATACCACCCGCAACTTCACAAGGCAAAATCTGTGCAAACAACTGTGAAAGCCAAAAAATGATGTGTGAGCAATTGGCCGATCAGAAAAAGGAGAATTGTGAACTTCGTGGCGAACAAGCCTGCAAAAACAAAAAGGATTGTGACAAGCCTTACTGTAGTGCTGATTACAGTAAATGCGAGCGCAGTTACAAGACTTGCTACAAATCATGCGGGGGTAAGGTAGAAAGTAAACGAATTTGTGTGATGGGCTGTGACTAAGCAAACGTAGGGCGTATGCAGGTTAGTTTTCTCTCGTATCTCGTTCCCTTCGAGGCTTACAGTTTTTTTAAAGAAAAAACTGTAAGCCTCGAACTCTGTTTGGGAATGCCTTCCACGACGCTCAGCGTCGTGTGTTGGGACGCAGAGCGTCGGGGAATGGGTTCCCAAACAGAGTTTGGGAACCAGAATTTTTTTTTTGATTTGAACAGGATTAAACGGATTAAAGGATTAACAAGATTAAAAAATGATTATGAACTGAAATTTTTATTTAAACTATTGATTTAGTTAATAATTCACCATTCGAGGTTTGAGTGTTTTGAAAAAAAACTCAAACCTCGAAACCATTCAACAAAATCCTGTCAATCCTTTAATCCGTTTAATCCTGTTCAAAATCCTTTAACGAAACAACTAAAAGAGGAACTTTTCATGAACCATAAAAAATCGTTGAAATTAATCATTGCCCTATCTTTATCGGTTTTCCTATTCGGCTGTCTTCCTTCCAAAATCAACCAAGAAAATTATGCTGCCATCCAAAATGGCATGACAATGGAAGAAGTCAAAGCCATTTTAGGTGAACCGACAGAATCCAATACAACCGGTATTGCTATCTTATCAGGCACAGCGGCGACTTGGACAAACAGTGACGGAGTCAGCATCAACATCAAGTTTTTAAACGATAAGGTGAAATTGAAATCCTTTACTGATAATAAGTAAGGAACGTGCATGAAATAACTATGGCAACCATAAAGGATTGCCCCTACATCATATCAAGTTTCGTAGGGGTAATCCCTTGTGGTTACCCTAAATCTACATCATATCAAGTTTCGTAGGGGTAATCCCTTGTGGTTACCCTAAATCGAAGTGATTTCAGGCACGTTCCTAACGAGATGAGTACCCTTAGCTCACGCTTTGGGGCGATATTATGGGTAAACTAAAATTTAAAGAAGGCAAAAAATACACATTTAGTGATTACTTTGATTTCAACAATCCACCGGAAGAAATCGCTAATGAATTTGGTTATCAGTTCGATACACAGATTCTTGAATTTCCCTTAGCAAAGGAACTTGAGTCCAGTGAAATAAAAAAGTTACAAGCGACTTTTTATGAAAACCTGCCTAAAATCACCCTCAACTCAGAAATGGCGAAAAGAGATTTCATGATTGCCCCCCTATTATGGGAGATAATTCGTCATGTCAAAGCAAAAATCAATGTTGAATATCCCATAGAAATTGACGAAAAATTAGGTGGAATACTAGATTATCTTATCTACTCAGAGCAGGAAATCATTATCATTGAAGCTAAAAAAGGTGATATGGAAAAAGGATTTAATCAACTGATAGCTGAATTGATTGCGATGGATAAATATCAAAGCGACAATGAATCATATTTGTATGGCGCGGTGAGTATTGGAGAACTTTGGCGTTTTGGTATTTTAAATAGAAAGGCCAAAAATATTTTGAGAGATTTACACACATATCGTGTACCAGAAGATATTGAAGAACTATTTTCAATTATTATAGGCATATTAAAAAAAGCCAAATAAGTGGATACCAAATCGCATCTTGTACCTTATATGGAACCGCTCAAAATTAATTATTTAGTGTCCATCCGGAAACGGCTTTTAAAATCCCAAAGTTGATGTTGGACTCCAAACAATGGGCATCTTGGTATCCAACATTAACTTTGGAGGTGTTTCCGGATGGACACGATTTAAGTCGCACCTGCTATACCGGGGCACTCGTTTTAGGCGATACCGTTCTAATGGGGGCAATACCATTAGAAGATATGGATTTGGTGATTTCACCAAGGGAAAATACCGTTACCGTCAATCCCAACAGTCCAAATATCCCATCCGTTATCGTCAAATCACTCTCATCAAAATGAAAGAACACAACTAAAGGACTTTCATTTTTTCATTCCTAATGGGTGGGAAGTTTTTTCAAAATGTTTCTAAATAACTCCAATTTATTCCCGCGCTGAGTATAGATAACTGATGTTACGCACTATGTTTCCAAGAGGTTTAAGAAATCCGATTTTTTCAAAAAATCGGATTTCTAAGATCGAATAGAATAGCGTAACATCAGTAGATAACACAAATATTTAATAATTGAATATGACAGATGATTATTTTGGTACGGCTGATTTAATGCAGCGTGATAGTCGTTGTTTACATGATAATCAGCGTTGGCATAACGCTTGTTATTTGGCAGGCTATGTGGTTGAATGTAGTCTGAAAGCCATTGCTAAGAAGGATGGTATGACACAGAACTCAGTCGTCGCCCTTATGGGCATGATTTAAAAAAACTGGTTCCTTTAATCACAGCCAGTCGGCTTTTGACGAATCATCGTGGACTCCCCTTTGATTATCATAAGATAACGAATTCTGAACTCTATAGTTGGAATCCTTATGATCGTTATAAACCGACATGCTGGAATGATGAAAATACTTCTCAAGCGTTTCAGGAAACTGCAAAATATCTGTTTGACTTTTTAACGGATTTATATTTGAATGGACAAATTTAATCATGTACCATATTGATCAAGCATTATCTACCTATTTGCAATATCTCCAAGAAACTTATTCTATATTACCCCCCCCACAACCCGTGATCATGCTTCGTGATCTTCAAGGGCGCATTTCTTGCCACTTATCAAATAGTCACGACAGTGAAAATTTTAGAGCCGAGTTTGAAAACAAATTAACTGCCGATCAAAAAATCCGTTTTTACTGTGCTGCTCCTTTTACAATACTGCATGAGCCAAATGATCCTTTATGGCTCAAGATGTCAGACATGGCGCAACCCATAGATGGACTGCCAGAGCAAGTTAAAATCATTGAACGGATTTTTGAAGGGCAATCTTGGTTGCAATCGACAGATTCTCCTAAAGCCCCACCCTATATTATTAGTTTTTATTCTTTCAAAGGGGGAGTTGGGCAACGGCTGCTGCCATGACAGGCTTGAAGTTGGCAAGAGATGGAAACCGAGTTTGTTTGATTGATCTGGATTTAGAAGCACCCGGCTTATCTCATTTTGCCACTGAAAAAACACAAGCAGGACTGATTGATTACCTATTAGAACAACCTTTGTTTCAGGATGCGCCTTTAGAAATGGATGACTATCTGGTTCGTTTACTTGATCAAAAGGGTGAAAATCGGGGAGGTGAATTGTGGCTGCTACCAGCGGGCGATTTAGAAAATGGTGCTAAAAATTATTTGATGAAATTGGGCAGACTGGATTTTCAAGCGATGGGTAAACAGGGAACAAAGTCAGCTTTAAGTCGTTTATTTGTTGATTTACAAGCGTATAAAAATTTTGATTATTTTATTGTCGATTCACGCACTGGTATTACGGATATTGGCGGTTTAGCCATTAATAGTTTGTCTCATCTCAATGTGATGTTATTCAATTTGGGAGAACAAAATGTACAGGGAATGCACTTTGTACTGCAACATTTCGCACCCATTTTACAACATCAAGACTTAACGCCAGAACAAATAGCCAGTCGCCTATTATTTGTTTTTTCGCCTGTGCCTTTTGGTGGTGATGAACAGGAAAATAAAACGCTTGAAAATGATTTACGAGAAACGGCTTATGAGGTGACAAAGAAATATATTTACGAACGTTTTTGGGCGCAAGGCACTTCATTTCCAAGTGTTGATGATGACGAAACCCCTTTTTATCCTGTGCCACATCATCCCGTGTTTATTCGTTATATCCGAGAATTACCTTTAAAAAGTGATCTTCAAGCCATTGATTATGCACAGAGCCAAGTGGCTAATCCACCTTATGATGAACTTGTTAGACGGATTGTGGAAGTTAAATTGCCCTTACTTCGAGAAAAAGCGTCTCTACAAGAAATGGATAGTTCGACGCGACAAATTGATAGTTCGACGCGACAAATTGATAGTTCGACGCGACAAGGTTTAAGTCAATTAGCTACTGAGGGAAACGCTGAAACTGATCTCAATGATGAAGAAAAATTGCGTGAACAATTTTTACCGTTACCACAATTTCGCTTTTTATTTGAGCCAAAGGCTTTTTTAATCCTTGGGCGTAAAGGGAGTGGTAAATCTGCACTCTT
>JAGLHR010000340.1 GCA_023143415.1 Thiomargarita sp.
CTCAAAGCTGAAGCGTTGAGACTCCATAATCAATCCCCTATTTCTCTTCCAAACGTATTAATGCCAAATCATACAATTGCAATAATTTATCATCTTCATATAAAGCAATCTCCGTCATTTTTTCTGCCATTTCAATAATCGTCTGATAATCCTGTTGGTTCCAGGCGTGTTTAAAGCCCGCTCGCATCGCTTCTAAACGAAAAGTTTTTAGACGCTTTTGAGGGCTTTGACGATATTGTTTAAATTCACGTAATAAATGCGCGTCGCGAATTTTTTCTAAATCCTGCGCCTTATGTGGATCGGGAACATACCAACGTTCAGCGGCGCGTTTTTGTAAAATAGAATCGTCTTTTTCAAGGTTGCGACAGTCTTTATATTGATGAGATAAATAACCATGAATTTGACTGGGTATCGCGCCTTTGCCTTCATATTTTAAGAAGTTAAATTCTAATAACGTATCTAATTCTACCATGATTTCATATTTTTTCCAACCTGCTCCGAGAAGTTTTGTCAATTTGGGGTGAATATCTTGGCGTGTTGATGGGCGTTTTTTTAAGAAATTATGTAACCAGTCAATCATGCTACGTTCATCGGAGACAAATAATTCCATTTGTGGCGGATTTTTAGCTATTTTACGTTTTTGTTCATATTCTTCAATTTGCTCAAACTGAAAAATCATGCCATCGCGTTCTTTAAAATGCGCCTGTAATCCTGCTTGAAATTGTTGACTAGAGAGCGGCACTGGGTAGCCATGTTGAATAAAATACGCGACTGCGCGATCATATAAAATACGGGGTTCGCGTTCTGCAATAAATTCTAGTTCACCCTCTTTCGTTTTGGTGAGAGGTAAATATTTTAAGTGGCTAT
Source organism: Thiomargarita sp. (assembly GCA_023143415.1). Lineage (GTDB taxonomy): Bacteria > Pseudomonadota > Gammaproteobacteria > Beggiatoales > Beggiatoaceae > QNES01. The sequence continues at coordinate 868 of JAGLHR010000340.1, forward strand.
GAATAAATTCCCAAAGCCCTGATTCAGAACCGGCTGTTTTTTTAAAGCGTTCTTCTAAGTCACCACTGGGTTTATAGGCGGAAATAATTAAATCTTGTTTTACTGCCGTTTTTGTGGTAACGGCTTTGAAAGAGCCTTGTTTTTTGTCTAAGGTGGAGACGTTGGCGATAATAAATCCTGCTTCTTGCAAAGTGGTTTGTAACGTATTCCAAATACGGGCTTGCGTGTTAGAAAATTCTATTGTCATCCATCGCCCCTGCTTGAGAATACGAAAGGCTTCTCTAAAACAAGTTACCATTAGGGTACGATAATCGCTTAATTTTTTGCCTTGTGTTTTGTTGACGATAGCTTCTGGTTGATTATTTGTAAAAACTTGAAGCCAGGCTTCCCAGAGAAAATTGAGTTCTGAGTACATCAGGTTAGCACCAAAAGGGGGATCAAGAAATATGTAGTCTATACTGTTTGAAGGAATATCTGTCTCATTTAAACTTTGGGTGAATACAGGGTTGTAATAGGGCAGAGAAAGGGCATTGATAAAATGCTGCTTTTTTTTCGCAAATAAGTTGCAAACGTTTGATTCTGCTGTCAGTGATGAGACGTATAATGTGCCTGGTAATATCCCATTGCCCCTTTTTCCCATGTTGTATCTGACAAGGCGTGAGCAAAGCGTTGAGACAATAGATTGGAATAAAAGTAAATGCGCTTTTTTTTCACAGTATTTTTTTAAACCACTGAGTATCCATAAATTTCTTTTTGTGTAAAAATGATGTAAGTATTTGAATCCATGAGATTTTTTTGCTTGATTGATATTATAACCTTCTGGTAGTTTTATCATTGGAAACCAATAGGGTATTTCCGCCAATTCTATTTTTTCCAGCAAGGCAAAATCAAATTCATCGGGTATTTTTTGATAGCGATTTTTTCCCACGGAATAATTAATTAAGACAGGCACTTGCTTTGCTTGTTGTATCGTTTCACGGATGGTGGTATCAAATTGCATTATCCAAGCCCTTTCCAATGTGCGTTTAGTCAATGTAGCGTCACAGTGGGGGCAAGGGAATTGACTTTTGACTTTTTTTGCTGTTTTATCAATTGCCACATCCCAAAATACGATTTCTCCAGCACATTCAGGGCAAATAAAAATATCTGACCATACAGTATAGTTAATGCGCCCTAATGTCAGCCATGTCGAGCAATCCTTTTCACCACAAATAATCTGTTTGATCTCATCTGTATAGGCTTTAATGTTTTTAGTAGAAGAATGCACTGTTTGATACATCCAGCCATAAGCGGCTTCAACTTCTTGCAAAATTCGCTGTGCTTCTTGTTCAAAGGCAATGACATCGACGGGCGTGTTGTAATTATGAGCGATAAATGTTGCTGATGGCGATAAATCATTTAAAATGGCGCGTCGCATTCCCAACTTTGAAAAGGGTTTCCAAACGTTTTCGTCTCGCTTTTCAATTGTCGCATCGGCTTGTACCCGATAGCTTAATTCTTCAACAGCCCGTTTATTGCCACATAATTGTGCTGCGATTCCTGTCATGCCAGTGCCACAAAAGCCGTCAAATACCACATCTCCTGGTTCTGTGTAATGCAGGATATAGCGCATAATGGCTTTATGGGGGACTTTTGTGTGATAAGAATGGGCGTTGTAAATGGGATCATTTTTGCCTTCAGTGACATCAGCAGCGAAGGGTTCGCGGTGATAATCGTTATCTTCTTCTCCTGTTGCCGCCCATTCTTCTAAAAAATCAGATAACCAAGGATTGGGGCAAGCGGTGTAATAGGGGGGGTCTGAGAGGGCTAAAATCGCTTCATCTGTCGCATGAGGAAAACCAGAAGTTTTTTTAAAATCAGTTTCTTTGAGTTTTTGATGGAGTAAATTTTTAAAATAGGTTCGACGGGCTTCGTCGTTTTCAAAGGTGAAACTTAAGCATGTAACTGGTTGAGTCATTTTAGAAGGTTCTATTATTTTAAGATTGACGCACTGAGTATAGCGGATTTAAGAAAAAAACGGATTCAATATAATCAATTCATAGCGTTAATGTTACACAATGTTTTTTAAAATCCGTTTATTTCGTTAATCCGTTGTACTTATTATTATAGCCTACGCACTGAGTACAACGGATTTCAGAAATAAACGGATTCAATATCAATTCATCGCGTTAAGATATCACGTTTTTTAAAATCCGTTTATTCCGTTAATCCGTTGTACTGATTATTATAGCTGACGACAGACTCATTTCGTTCATTTCGTTTATTTCGTTCATCTCGTATTTGGTTAATCATATTGATGGCAGGAGTCAAAGGCTTTTTATTACGTCGCACCGCTATTTTTGTGCGTATTTGGGTAGATCGTGCTAATTTATCGCGTTCCCTCGAATGGATTTCTCGTATTGTTTGCATAAAGAATCCTAAATTAATTATCAATGTTATTAGGAAAATTATATCTTTAATATTTTAACATAAATAAAAAATCTTATGAGGTGTATGACAATAACTTATTGATTTAATTAATAATATAATTTAATGGTTGAAATATCAAAAACTTAAAATAATAATATATAAACTTTGAATCAAATCAGAGAGATAAATTTAATTTGACTTAATTTTAGTAAGGTTTTAATAAAAATAAATGGGTATTTATTCAAATTATTTCAATGACTTCCACGTAACTCATTGATAATGAGTTAAAAAAATAAATAACAAAAAAATGAATTTTTCATTTATAGTGACACTCCTTTTCAGCACATAACTTTTATAAAAGATTTAAAAACATAATTTAATTTGAATTAAAAATTTTTGAACTTTTCGAGGCGAAAGTTTTTTCTTTAAAACTTTCGCCTCGAATTGATTTGAAAAAACGGGGTTTCTTGCAAACCCTTATGAAAGGTTTTATACAAAAATATTGGTAACAACTCAGGGCAACCACAAGGGATTGCCCCTACTCAGCGCAACCACAAGGGTGTGCAGCCTACATCAGAAGATTTTCGTCTATATTAATAAGAATATTGTTGTAGGGGCAATCCTTTAATGGTTGCCCTGAGTTTTTACCAAAAATATTGATATAAATAACGCATTAATGAACAAACATAAAACATTAATAGATGTCGAATCGTCTGTTGAGGAGTATCTTTCTCAAGTCGATTGGCGCGTGAATGCGAATGCGAATCAAGGATATTCTTTAGGCGGACTCATTTTAAATGTTTCAGGTAAAGTGATAGCCAATTATTGGCTTAACCATATCTATACGCCTGAAATAGGTGAAGCCCATCGCGCTGGGGATTTACATATTCATGATTTAGATATGTTGGCTGGCTACTGTGCTGGATGGTCTTTACGCACCTTATTGACGGAAGGCTTTAATGGTATTCCGGGCAAAGTGGAAGCGAAACCCCCTAAACATCTTTCCAGTGCGATAGGGCAAATGGTTAATTTTTTGGGCACATTGCAAAATGAATGGGCAGGGGCAGTTGCTTTTAGCTCGACAGATTCTTATTTAGCTCCCCTTGTGCGTAAAGATAACCTATCTTATAAAAAAGTCAAACAGGGTATTCAGGAACTGATTTATAATTTGAATGTGCCTTCGCGTTGGGGGAGCCAAACTCCCTTTACTAACCTGACTTTTGACTGGGTATGCCCTGAAGATTTGCGCGATCAAATTCCGTATATTGGCGGCGAAGAAATGCCATTCAGCTATGGTGATTTACAAGCTGAAATGGATATGATTAATCGTGCCTTTATTGAAGTGATGACGGAGGGAGATGCGAAGGGGCGAATATTTACATTTCCACTGCCAACGTACAATATCACGCCTGATTTTCCTTGGGATAGCCCTAATGTGGATTCGCTGTTTGAAATGACGGCAAAATTTGGCTTGCCCTATTTTTCTAACTTTATCCGTTCTGATATGAAGCCTAATATGGTTCGCAGCATGTGTTGCAGATTGAGGCTTGAGCTGACAGAGCTACTCAAACGCGGCAACGGCTTATTTGGCTCTGCTGAACAAACGGGTTGTTATGACGATGAAACAGAGGTTTTTACTAATAACGGTTGGAAATTTTTTAAAGAGGTTACTGACACAGATTTAGCCCTGTCTATGGATATGGGAAATGGCGTACCAGAATTCGTCAACATAGATTCGTATCACGAATATGACTTTAACGGAGATTTAATTCATTTTGAATCTCTAAGAGTTGATTTACTGGTGACTCCAAATCATAGAATGATTTATAAAGACAGGCATCATAGTCTTCAGGTAAAAACTGCACAAGAAATACAACAGTACAGAACTTTTGATATACCGAACAATCGCCCTATAAACCGGACAAAAACGGAAGCATTTTTTGTGCTGCCAGAATTGCGGATACGCAATATATTTTACCCTGAAGTTCGGATTCCTTATGAATTATGGGCAGAATTTATGGGTTTTTACCTGTCTGAGGGTTATTGTGATAAAAAGGAAACCTCTGAGAAAACAAAGCAGTATCGAATTATTATTTCACAAACCAAAGAGGACTTTAAAAAGGACATTGAACGTCTTTTAGAGCAATTGCCATTTGCTTATTCCAAATTTGATAACGGTTATCAGTTGGATAATAAACCGTTATGTTTGTACCTTCGGCAGTTTGGTTGTCATGATGAAAAGTTTATACCGCCAGACTTAAAGGAACAGAGTGGCGACGTTTTGACCATTTTATGGAATGCCTTAGTAAAAGGTGATGGACATAAACGCAAAGATAAGAATCATGTTGAAACTTATTGGACAACCTCATTAAGATTAGTTGAAGACATAAGAGAAATCCTTATTTATATGGGATTTAATAGTTCTTGTCAAATTCAAAAAAAGAAGGATTCTTTTATTAAAGGAGGGTTGATTTCAAAAGAAAACCAAAAAGATTGTTTTGTGATCACTAAAATCACTAAGTCATGCAATTCAGTCATGGCAGATAGAACAACGACCGTTCCTTACCAAGGAAAAGTTTATTGTTTGGAAGTTAAACATGGCTCTTTACTGGTCAGAAGAAAAGGTCATATTAATTGGTGTGGTAATTCTTTAGGTGTCGTCACCATCAATTGCGCCCGCTTAGGCTACCTATATAAAGATGACGAAGCCGGTTTATATCAACGCTTGGATACGCTATTAGAATTGGGGAGAGACAGCTTAGAAGTCAAACGTGAAGTCATCCAACAGTATATGGATAACGGTTTATTTCCTTTTACTAAGCGTTATCTAGGTACATTGCGTAATCATTTCTCTACGCTCGGTGTTAATGGCATTAATGAGATGATTCGCAATTTCAGCAATGATCAATATGATATTGCCAGTGAGTGGGGAAAAGCGTTTGCGGTGCGTTTATTGGAACACATTCGCGTTCGCATGGTGGAGTTTCAGGAAAAAACCGGACACATGTATAACCTGGAAGCAACTCCTGCCGAGGGAACCACTTATCGTTTTGCAAAAGAAGATAAAAAACGTTATCCCGATATTATTCAAGCAGGTACTTCTGATCGTCCCTACTATACCAATTCATCTCAATTACCGGTTGGATTTACTGATGATCCCTTTGAGGCGTTAGCACTTCAAGATGAACTTCAGACAAAATATACTGGTGGCACGGTTCTCCACCTTTATATGAATGAACGTATTTCCAACGCACAGGCTTGTAAGAACTTGGTACGGCGTGTGCTGGAAAATTACCGTTTGCCCTATATTACTATCACACCCACTTTTTCCATTTGCCCAGTGCATGGTTATTTAGATGGGGAATATGAATTTTGTCCATTATGTGACGAAGATAAATTATCTAACAAGGTGAAAAATGATGAAAAATAAAGTAAATGTTCAAACAAAATTGGATTCTCTTAATAATTTAACTGATTTCCAAGGATGCGTACTCTTGTCTGAAGCGGAACGGACTAGAACAGAAGTTTGGACTCGCGTTATGGGTTATCATCGCCCGATTTCAGCTTTCAACCCTGGTAAAAAAAGTGAACATGCTGAACGATTACATTTTAAAGAAAATGGAGTCAGTACGGTTTGTCATTAATTTGATAATGTCATAAGGGTAGTTAGAGATGTAAATAACTTCCCAAAAACCTGTCAGGTATTTAAGTACTGAATAAATTTTAAGGTATTTTATTCGATGTGAGAAACCCAGTTTTTTGAAAAAACTGGGTTTCTAATAACTTCCAAAAACCTGTCAGGTATTGAATACCTGACAGGTTGATGGTGTGAACCAAATTTTTTGAAAACATTTGGTTTCTGAACTGCGAATACTGCACCTTCGTCAAAATCTATGAAACAGCCCATTTTATCTATCGGTGGTTTAATCCCATTTACGACCTTAGATTTTCCTGGACAATTAGCCGCCGTTCTCTTTTGCCAAGGTTGTCCTTGGCGTTGCGGTTATTGTCATAATCCACATCTCCTAGATTTTCAGGTGAAATCGACATGGTATTGGGATAAAGTAGAGCGTTTCTTGCAAAGTCGGCATGGGTTGCTTGATGCGGTTGTTTTTAGTGGTGGGGAACCTATTTTACAAAATGGATTACTGGATGCGGTGAAACGAGTTCGTGATTTAGGATTTAAGGTTGCACTTCATACGGCGGGTATTAATTCAAATCAGATGGCTAAATTACTGCCTTATTTGGATTGGATAGGATTTGACGTTAAAGCACCGTTTGCGCGTTATGCCATGATTACGGGTGTACCGGATAGCGGAAAACAGCCCGAAAAAAGTGCTACATTAATACTTGAATCGGGTATTGCATACGAATTTCGTACCACAGTACATCCACAATTATTAAATGAAAAGACTTTATTGGAATTAGCAATGTCATTAGCCGATTTAGGCGTTCAACGATATGTCTTGCAAGACTGTCGCCCGGCGCACTGTTTAGATGCTTCGCTACAAACATTTTCGCGTAATCAAGTGCTTGGTAATGAAAGGCTTATTCAAGAGATTCGGGCACTTATACCTGAGACAATTGTGCGGAAGATGTGAGCATAGGAACGTGAAATAATTTAGACAACGTAACAGGGCAACCACAAGGGATTGCCCCTACATCAGAAGATTTTCGTCACTCAACATAAGAATATTTCAGCCTAAAGTTTTTTTAGGCTGAAATGTGGTAGGGGCAATCCTTTATGGTTGCCCTGAGTAGTTACTAGACAACTCGCTTTAAACCTGACAGGTTTTGGAAACCTGTCAGGTCTGATTCAACATTTCAGGTCTGATTCAACATTGTGGATTTGATTTCATTCCTCATCGTCCTAAAATATTCTAGCCCTATCGCCAACCACCAGGAGGAAACTGTGAACCGGCACCACCTTGTTTCGCTTTTTCTTCCATAAACGCTTTCATTTTAACCTGCCTCTCTTCTATCATTTTCTGCTCGCTTATCGTTTTGTAATCCATCGGTAATCTAAAGAGAGCCGGAGAAACTTTAACATTCGTTTGAATATCGGTCATTTCATACATAACCAGATCACCCTGTTTTCCCCCTTTCAGCACAAGTTTCATAGAAACGCCCTGTTTCCTCATTTTGGCTTTCAAGTCATCATACGCTTGTTGGCAAGGGTGAACAGACATTCCTTTGATTTTTCTTGAATTGATCATTTTATCTGACGCTTCAAGAAATCCATCAATGTGGGAAGCCACTTCTTTAGAAAAATAATTATCAGAACAGGCTTTACCTAACGCTTTGATCTGATAACGCTTAGTCGGATAGCCCGCAATATTTGGACCATTGCCTTTTTCAACTAATTCTGCATTGACAGAATCTCCCCAAGGCGGCTTTGGCATCGGATGCCTATTTGGTGGCAATTTTGGCGGTTTCCCGACAATATCCATTTCAATAATGCGTTTATCCTTGGTATCAACCATATACATTTTACCCTTATCCAGATACATCAGAGTATAGTAATTGGAATTGTGGGTTTCTATGCGAACTTGTTGCCCTTCCATAATGATTTTTTCTGCATTTCCTTGTAGATCGCGTTTAACCACCGTCGCAGCCCAACTTGCACTACACATACCGGCAAGTCCAATTATTATCCAGCGAGATAAATTCTGTTGTATTTTCATAAGACTCATTATGTCTTGTTAATTTCCAGTTATTTATAATCACATCAATCGTTTTTAAAAGATAATTGTACCATTTTTTTATGAATGGTTTTCGAGGTTTTAGTTTTTTGAAAAAAAACTAAAACCTCGAAATTATGAATTGTGAATAAAGTATTTAAAATCAGCTTATTAAAATAAGCGGTGTTTGTATATACGAAATTAAAAGTTGAAATTGAAGTTCGAGGTTATCGTTTTTCTTCAAAAAACGATAACCTCGAAAACGCTTTAGCTTTGGACGTTTATTGGAGTTCAACGCTTTAGCTTTGGACGTTTATTGGAGTTCAACGCTTTAGCTTTGGACGTTTCGGCGGCAATGTGGATGAATGCTAATAGCCCTGTTTTAATTGTTAATTATTAATTATTAATTGTTAAGTGTTAATACTGTATTAAATTAAGCTCATGGGCATTTTTCATTTTCACTTGTTTCAAGAAAAATTGAGGTTATAATTTTAAATTTTATCAATTTAATCCTGTTCAAATTGCAAGGGCATAAATGATTAAAATAGGCATTATAGGTGGTACGGGCTACACAGGCGTTGAATTATTACGTTTATTAGCAAATCATCCACAAGCGCAGGTGCAAACAGTCACTTCTCGTACCCAAGCTGGAAAACCAGTGAACGAATTGTTTCCTAATTTGCGGGGACATTCAGATTTAGTTTTTATTGATCCTGCACAAGAAAATTTTGCAGACTGTGATATTGTATTTTTTGCCACGCCCAGTGGTATTGCAATGCAAAGTACCCCTGATTTACTGAAAGCAGGTATTAAGGTGATTGACTTAGCTGCAGATTTTCGTCTAAAAGAGGAAACTGTTTGGAATAAATGGTATGGTATAACACATGTCTGCCCTGACTTACTCAATGAAGCAGTGTATGGTTTGCCTGAAATCAATAGGGCAGAAATTGCTAAAGCACGTTTAGTGGCTAATCCTGGATGTTATCCTACTGCAGTGCTATTAGGATTTTTACCCTTATTAGAAGCAGGCATTATTGACGCTGAACATTTAATCGCAGATGCAAAATCGGGTGCAAGTGGTGCAGGGCGTAAAGCCAGCATATCCACTTTGATGGGAGAAATGGGGGAAAGTTTTAAAGCTTATGCTGTTTCAGGGCATCGCCATTATCCAGAAATTTGTCAAGTTTTAAATGCAAAGACGCAAGTGAATTTAACTTTTGTTCCCCATTTAGTGCCAATGATACGTGGCATTGAGGCGACTTTATATGCCAAGCTATTGCATGATGTGAGTTTAGAAGAAATACAGCTTTTATTTGCAAAGCGTTATCAAGATGAGCCATTTATTGATGTTTTGCCCCCCAAATCTCATCCAGAAACACGCAATGTACGCGGTGTGAATATGTGTCAATTAGCAGTACATCGCCCTCAAGAGAGTGATACGATTGTCGTCTTATCAGTCATTGATAATTTAGTCAAAGGCGCAGCAGGGCAAGCGATTCAAAATATGAATATTATGAGTAATTTACCAGAAGATATGGGGTTAACAGGTGTGGCTTTGTTGCCATAAACCAGGGAAGGTTGAACAGGTTTTGAGATTTAAGTTTTTTGAAACTAAGGTAACTACTCAGCGGTTAGCCTTGAAATCAATTTCAAGGCGAAAAGCTAAAATCTGCTAAAGCAGACTACTAAAAAAACTGAGTCGTTTAGCAGGCTTTAGCCTGCTTTAGCTTTCAACCTTGAAATTGATTTCAAGGCGGAGTAGTTACGTTTTTTGAAACTAAACCTGACAGGTTTTAAAAACCTGTCAGGTTTGTTGATATAACTGAGTAACCAAATAATGCAAATACAATATCGATATCGCCCCCCAAAAAAACCTAAGCTAAAAGTCGGAGTGATGAATATCAAACCTTATCGCTCTTGGATTTGTCCACTATTGATTGTGCTATGTATCATCATTATGGGAGTGGGAGGGTTATTTTTATGGGAACGTAATATACAAGATTTCAGAAAAGGTAGGCAAGTGGTTATCGCGCAACAATTAGAAGAAATTGATAAAGCGCGTCAAGTACTTGAACAGGCTTTCCAGAAAAATACAACTTTAGCACAACAAAAAGCCGATTTAATTGTAAAAAATAAGGCTTTGCAAGATAAACTGGCTACGACAATGCGTACAACGCAAGTTGATCAAAAAACTTATACGCAAGTGCTTCAATCCTTAAATAAATTACAGGAAAAAAATAGTGATTTAAAAGAAGAACTGGTTTTTTATCAACGCTTGCTCACCTCTCCAAATTTGGAAAATCCTGTGGAAGTGAGCAATTTTACGCTCAATAATGATAATGGACTCTATCCTTATAAACTGGTACTCACACAATTAACAAGAGCATTAAAATTGGCAGAAGGGACGATAGAAATTCAACTGATTGGTGAAATACGTGGCAAAACAAAACGCTTGAAAATGAAAGAAATCACAAAAAATGCGATTAACTCACTCAGATATCAATTGCTTTATTTCCAACGTATAGAAAATAAGTTAATGTTGCCAAAAGGATTTAAACCGCGTATTGTCATTATTCGTCTTTTGCCAAAAGATCAAGAATACGCTAACGAAGTTCGTTTCAAATGGGAAAATTTATCTCTAAAAAAGGAGCAAAAAGAATATGTGGGGAAATCGTAAAAAAAAGGTCGCTCAAATTGATTCATTAATTGGTCACAACACAAGAATAAAAGGCGAAATTAATTTTATTGGGGGGTTACATGTTGATGGTTATATTGAGGGCAATATCATTGCGACGAATGATGCCATATTCACCCTAAGTGAACAAGGTACAATCGAAGGTAATGTACGTGTGCCTAATATCATTCTCAATGGCACGGTTAAAGGTAATGTGTATGCGGAAGAGCATGTTGAATTAGCCCCTAATGCCTATGTCACTGGTAGTGTTTATTATAATCTAATCGAAATGACAACGGGTGCGAAAGTAGATGGAAGTTTGATACACCGTGCAGAGATGCCCGATCAACCCGAATTTTCCTTAGAACATAACAAATAAAAAACCCGCTTTAACAAAACCTAAAAATAAAAATGATGAATGGTGAATAATTCATAATTCACCATTAATCATTCACCATTCATCATTCATAATTATTATTAAATTAAACAATTGGCAACAACAACTTTTTTAGCACCCGCTAAACTTAATTTATTTTTACATATCACCTCAAAACGTGCGGATGGCTATCATTGCCTACAAACAATTTTTCAATTTATTGATTATTGTGATATTCTATCAATCAATAAACGTAGCGATAGTCGATTGTCGTCTCATTATATTAACACTGAAAGTTTTCCGCCTGAACAAGATTTAGTCTTACGGGCGGCGCATTTACTCAAGCAATATAGTGGTACATCACAAGGTGCTGACATAGAAGTCGAAAAAAAAATTCCGATAGGTGGCGGCTTAGGTGGCGGGAGCTCCGATGCAGCAACCACATTATTAGCCTTAAATAAAATTTGGCAATTAGACTTATCTTATGTTACACTAGCAAAACTTGGTTTAAAACTGGGTGCTGATATACCTGTATTTGTGCATGGTCATGCTGCTTGGGCAGAGGGCATAGGTGAATTATTAACACCAATAAACCTTGATGAGCCTTGGTATTTTGTGATAGAACCAGGCTGTTCTGTCTCAACCGCAAAAATTTTTAATGCAAAGGGGTTGACACGCGACAAATTATCAGTCACAATAGACGAGTTTTTTGCAGATCAATGTCAAAATGTTTGTGAAAAGGTTGTGCGTTATTATTATCCGCAAATCGGAGAAGCCCTGGATTGGCTAAGTCAATACAGCCCTGCTTGTCTAACAGGAACTGGCGCGTGCTTATTTGCACGCTTTGATGACTTAGCACAGGCAAAAGCTGTATTTGCTAAAATGCCGACTCAATGGCGTGGTTTTGTGGCTCAGGGAAAAAATATTTCTCCCGCCTTAAATCCATTCAAATGAAAAAAAGTCACTACTCAGCGGTTAGCCTTGAAATTGATTTCAAGGCGAAAAGCTAAAGAAGACTAAAGCCTTCTGAATTTAACTGGCTTTAGCAGCCTTGAAATTGATTTCAAGGCGGAGTACGAAAGCGGATTTCGCTTTCAATTGGCATAAAAAACTGTTACAATATCAATTCATTCCTTTTTGGGGTATGGCCAAGCGGTTAAGGCACTGGGTTTTGATCCCAGCATTCCCAGGTTCGAATCCTG
>JAGLHR010000341.1 GCA_023143415.1 Thiomargarita sp.
CGAGATAAGAACATAATGCACAGACTAGCCCCGGTTGCCCCTGAGTATTGTCATAAATTGTTTTTATGACATTTTCTTCAAAAACCTGTTTTGATTCAGTCACATATTGCTTTATTAGACCATTCACTTCTTCTTGAGTGAAATAAGGAATCTGTAATTCCTCTGTAATATTAAAGGGCGAGGCGGAGGAAATCACCAATTCCGCAATCGTACTCACACCGACTAAGAGTAGAGAATGTAGGCGATGGTATTCTCTTTTATGATAGATTTTCCGGAAAGTGTGCATGACTTCGCTTAACACACTATCCGGGATGCCTTCAAATTCGTCAATCACCAAGACAATGGGTTTGATTTGATGAGGCTTTTTAAAAAAATTGGCCAGACTACGTGGTTCTGTGATGGAATAATCCGTTTTAAAACCGTATTGTAGTAATTCCTCTTTAAGCTGTTCATCGAAATCTTGATAGAATGCTTCTTTATTTACCGTGGTTAGGTTTTCAAAAGTGATCCAAACGGGTGTATAAGATTCTTTTAGCCTTTCTATCATTAATTGAAAGAAAGTCGTTTTCCCCGCTTGTCTGGGCGCGAAGAGAGTAAAATAGCGTCCTTTTTTGACTTTTTCCAAACTGGTTGCTATTAATGCTTCACGCATGACGGTGTAATGTTTTGCCGGATCACAAGGGCCTGTTGTGTTAAATTCACGCATGTTTTTTCTCCTTAACTAGATGTTTAGAAAAATCGTAACTACTCAGGGCAACCACAAGGGATTGCCCCTACATCAGAAGATTTTCGTTCATCTTCATAAGAATATTTCAGCCTGCTGAAATGTTGTAGAGGCAATCCTTTATGGTTGCCTGAGTAGTTACGAAAAATATTATGACACGATAAACCTGTCAGGTTTTTTTGAATGATCTAAAAGTCTATAGTGACAACCTGTATGACTGAACAGATAGCTGTTTAATTCTGTCAAGACTTACATTGGTTGCTTGACGAATTTGTTCGATTGAAAACGTTTCCATTTTGAGCATGTTGTTGGCAATCTTTTCTGATTCGGTCAGTTTCAGTTCGTCTCGCACTGGAAGACGGCTTGGTTGCTCAAACTTTGTCGGAATGAGATGGGTAGTTATCCGTTTCCCCTGAATCAGTTCCTCTGAAAACAGTTCGTCTTTTTCGGTATGTCTGTTGCTGAAAACAACATAGTATCCTTCAGAAATGCCTTCTGATTTCAGATATTCTGCCAGTTGTCCTTTGCCCTGCTGAAAATAGTAATGATTAACAAACCGTTTGGTTTCAATGACGTATTTCTGGTTTTGATAGAGAATGAGTATATCTGTTCGCCCTC
>JAGLHR010000342.1 GCA_023143415.1 Thiomargarita sp.
AGTACAACGCTTTAGCTTTGTCAATCCGTCCAAAAAACGCCCAAAGCTGAAGCGTTGGACTCCAAAACAATCCAAAGCTGAAGCGTTGGACTCCAAAACAATCCAAAGCTGAAGCGTTGGACTCCAAAACAATCCAAACAATTAGAAAAAGGTCAAATAACTTAACAATGTTTCATCAAACAACATCATTGATCCCCCCCAAACATGAACATCGCTTGCTGGGTGTGATATTAATCACCTTGCATATAATACTGTGGTGGGATTTTTCAACACTCCCATTGTCTGAAGAACTGTGGATACGTGTCATATTACTGATTCATATAGGTTTTTTTGTATTATGGCACCCCTTATGGAATAGACTTTATCAACACCGTTTCAGGGAGAATGTTTTACTTGGCATAGTCATTGCTTTAATAATCGTGTTTCCTAATGTTTGGCTGATAGCCTTTTGGCAAATCATATTGCTTGGTTTTATGGGTGGACGTGATTTAGTTAAACCCGTTGATAGATTTGTCAATATAGCAGCCATTCTCTTTTTGAGTTTAGAATTGTTTATTGTCAGTTTTCATCAACTCTTTTTAGTAGAGGAATTGATTTTACTTTACCAGTTTGCGCCAGATTTCCTGTTATGGCCAAAATATTTACTCTTATCTGTGCCACTGATGTTTTTATTTATTACTACCGATGACAGCCAAGAACACCGCTATCATGTTGATTTTTTTCATGGTTTAACGGTATCAATGTTTATCCTTATTATGGCTCTGGGCAGTTTAACTATGATGTCTCAATATGAAATCATCATGCCTGTTGCTATTTTTCAAGTTTCTTTGGGATTGATTGTTTTTATTTTAATCGTAAGTTGGTTTTGGATCATCTATGCAGGGGAAGAAGGCGTTAATCCACTATGGACACGGCATTTATATAATATAGGTAATACCTTTGAACAATGGTTAGAGCATCTTGCCCAGCCAAGCAATTATAAAAATTTAACGTCCCAAGAATTTTTACACGCTGGCTTTGAGCAGCTCATCACTTTACCTTGGATATCAGGTATCGCTTGGCATTCCCTATATGGTGAAGAGATGCTGGGGCATCAAGATAAAGAAAAAGTGGTTATCACTGTACAATCCCTTGAAGTCACTGTCTATGCCCATTATCGTATCAGTGGTACTCAATATTTTCAAATTAAAATATTGATACAACTGTTAGAACATTTTCACCAAGCTAAACGCCGTGAAGCCGCTTTTGCACAACAAGCACATTTGCAAGCGATTCACGAAACAGGGGCAAAATTAACCCATGATATTAAAAATTTGTTACAATCTTTACATGCAATTACTTCGGTGATAGAAACCTATCCTAGCACAAAATTTGGCGATACACAGCGTTTGTTACAAGGGCAAATGCCCCATTTGACTCAGCGTTTAAAACGTACCCTGGACAAATTGCAAAAGCCCGCTGAATTTTCTTACTCACATGTACCAGTGAGCCTGTGGTGGGAGAATATCAAAGCACGTTATCGTAAGAGTAAAATTGAATTTTCTAGTCATTTAGAGACTGAAAATATCCTGATTCCAGAAGATTTATTTGATAATGTCTCAGAAAATCTCTTACAAAACGCGCTGATGAAACGCAAGCGTGAACCTGATTTACAAATCAAAGTTGTGCTACATATTGATAAACGTCGCTTACAATTAACCGTATGCGATGACGGCACTTCCATACCCAAAGAGATTACTAATCTGTTATTAACTCAACCTGTACAATCCCGTGACGGATTTGGTATTGGGCTTTATCAAGCAGTTAAGCAATTGGCTCATACGGGCTATGTTTTAAATATTATTGAAAATGTGGAAGGTCAAGTGTGTTTTGAATTGGCAAGCACTGAGTAATTAAACTTAGGGACGACGCAGGAAATAATATACGTGGGATGTTCAAGACCTGTCAGGTTTTAAAAACCTGACAGGTCTGCTACTACGTCAGTTATTTGTTGCGCTGTCCCTTAGAACTGCCAGGTTTTTGAAATCTGGTCAGTCTTTTTAAACTGATTCAAATAATATCTATTAAGGAGTACAAAAAAATGCGCGAAGAAATGCTTAAATCCGTTTTAAGTGAACTCAACGGCACATCAGCAGATATACAGGCATCAGCTGTCATTTCTACAGATGGACTGGTTATGGCATCCATTCTCTCCAGTGAGATGGACGAAGATCGTGTTGGTGCTATGGCAGCCGCTATGCTTTCTTTAGGTGAACGCACTTCACAGGAGTTAGGACGAGGTGAATTGGAACAAGTGTTGGTCAAAGGTGAGCTGGGTTATGTCTTAATGACCCATGCTGGACCAAATACCGTCGTCACAACAGTGACGACGGCTTCTGCCAAACTCGGCTTGATATTTTTAGATGTCAAACGCGCCGCTGAAGCCATCAGTAAGATAATGTAATGGCAAAGTGTCAATCAATCTGACTGAAACGAGGTATCGTGATGGCGAAAAAAGCATTTTTTATGATGCGTCTTAATGATCATATTCAATATCTGAAAAAGATGGATACGACGCTCAAAGGTGAAGGAGATTTTCAAGGAACCACCCACCAAGACTGTAAGTTAGGGCAATGGCTCCATGAGGATGGTCCGACAGAAGTGGGCGCGATGGAAAACAGCAAAGCCAAAGAGGTGTTTGATAGTTTACATGAACCCCATGAACGTTTTCATCTCCTTGGAAAAGAGGCTTTAGATAAGAAGCAAGCGGGAGATGAGGCGGGTGCTCAGACGGTTTTCACCGAACTGCATGTACTTTCTAACACGCTGACTAATAAGTTATTAGAATTGGATGGAATAAATTAGGAATGGAAATTGTAACTACTCAGGGCAACCACAAGGGGGGGGCAGCCTACATCAGAAGATTTTCGTCTGTATTAATAAGAATATTTCAGCCTAAAGTTTTTTGATGAAAAACTTTAGGCTGAAATGTTGTAGGGGCATTCGAGGTTTGAGTTTTGTTTTCAAAAAACTCAATTCGAGGTTCAAGT
>JAGLHR010000343.1 GCA_023143415.1 Thiomargarita sp.
GAAACATAGTGCGTAACATCAGATTCATCATTAAAAAAGATATGTTAATTGATTCACATTGCCATTTAGATTTAATTAAAAATAGCGATCCCGAAACGCTCGTTTCTACAGCGCAGGCTCAGGGCGTGAGTCATTGCCTCAATGTCTCTATTGATATTAACCAATTTCAAACCGTACTCGGTATCGCACAACGCATAGATAACGTATTCGCGTCTGTAGGCATTCATCCAAATATCTCACGCGAAATGACTGTTGATGTATCAACGCTCACAAAATTAGCGGATGATCCCAATATCATCGCCATTGGCGAAACAGGATTAGATTATTTTCGTAGCGAAGGTGATTTAACATGGCAACACCAGCGTTTTCGTACCCATATTCAAGCCGCTAAAGAATCCAATCGCCCTTTGATTATTCATTGCCGCGACGCGATTGAAGACACATTACGCATTTTGCGTGAAGAAAAGGCTAATTCTGGTGTCATGCACTGTTTTGTCGAAGATTGGGAGATTGCACAAGAAGTGATGGATATGGGATTTTATCTTTCTTTTTCAGGCATAGTGACTTTCAAAAGTGCCAAAGTTTTACAAACCGTCGCTAAGCAAGTTCCCTTAGATCGTTTCTTAGTGGAAACCGATTCGCCCTATTTAGCACCCGTGCCGTATCGCGGCAAAACGAATCAACCCGCTTATGTGAGACATGTCGCTGAATTTATCGCGAATTTACGCGGAGAAACTTTAGAAACGATTGCGCGTGTGACAACAGAGAATTTCTTTCGGTTGTTTAAGGGTAATTAATATCCTCATTTTAGAAATCCGATTTTTTTCAAAAATCGGATTTCTTATCACCATTAAAAAAAATATGGCACGAAAAAAAACGGCTTATGCTTGCAAAAAATGTGGTGCTGTTACTTCAAAATGGGTTGGACAATGTCCCGAATGTGAAGAATGGAGTAGTTTAGAAGAAACAGCCGTAGTAGAAGAAGCACCTAGCAATTATCAAACTCGTCATAATAGTTATAGCGGTGTTGAAGCAAGTGTTTGTTTATTAGATGCCGTAGAAACGATAGAGGAAGCGCGTACCAGTACAGGAATGGGTGAACTTGATCGCGTATTAGGCGGTGGCTTAGTTAACGGTTCAATTGTATTGATTGGTGGCGATCCCGGTATCGGTAAATCGACTTTGCTACTACAAACCATGTCAAAACTAAGTCAAACTTCCGTCACATCGCCTTTATACGTCACCGGCGAAGAATCTCCACAACAAGTCGGACTTCGCGCTCAACGTTTAGGATTAGATGTTCATAATGTCAAGTTGCTCACAGAAACGCGGGTTGAAAAAATTCTGAGTATGGCTGTAAAGGAAGAACCTAAAGTCATGGTGATAGATTCAATCCAAACCATACACACTGAACGCCTACAATCTGCACAAGGTTCCGTGACACAAGTACGTGAAAGTGCAGCGCAACTGGTACGTTTTGCTAAACAAACAAATACAGCTATCTTTTTAGTTGGGCATGTGACTAAGGATGGTTCGTTGGCGGGACCACGGGTTTTAGAACACATGGTTGATACGGTTCTTTACTTTGAAGGGGATAGCGGTACCCGTTTTCGGGTAATACGAGCGATAAAAAACCGCTTTGGCGCAGTAAATGAATTGGGCGTATTTGCTATGAGTGATAAAGGCTTAGAAGAAGTGAGTAATCCCTCCGCCATTTTCCTCTCACGCGATGAAGCAGAAGTGCCAGGCAGTGTTGTCATGGTGACGCATGAAGGTACGCGCCCTTTATTGGTTGAGGTACAAGCCCTTGTCAATGAATCACCTAATCCTAATCCCCGTCGTGTTACATTAGGATTAGATCCAAACCGGTTATCTATGTTATTAGCGGTGCTACATCGACATGGTGGGATAGCCACTTATGATTTAGATGTCTTTATCAATATCGTAGGCGGTGTCAGAATTAACGAAACGGGTGCTGATTTAGCGACATTGGTTGCGGTATTATCAAGTGTGCGTAATGTTACTCTGTCTAAAAATCTCATTGTATTTGGTGAAGTGGGATTGGCGGGAGAAATTCGCTCTGTACCTAATGGTATAGAACGTTTACGCGAAGCCGCTAAACATGGTTTCAAAAGGGCAATTGTCCCTAAATCTAATATTCCGCAAGATAAGATACCGAATCTTGAAGTTGTACCAGTCTGGCGTTTAGTGGATGCGTTGCATAGTTTATCTATTTCTACTGTGGAAAAGCATTGAGCAAAAAAAAACCTGTCAGGTTTCAAAAACCTGTCAGGTTTAGAGCAACGTTAGAATAGAAAGTCGTCTCCGAAAAAACCTGACACTCGATCATCAAGTTTTCTCGTTACTCCAAACAATAACTAC
>JAGLHR010000344.1 GCA_023143415.1 Thiomargarita sp.
AAGCACCTTGCGTCACATCAGTTAGATAAGAGAAACCAAGTTTATTCAAGAAACTGGCCGTTTCTTAACTATCACAGTTCAAATGATTATTAAAGAACAAATCTCTAATATAAAGAATGGTTTATTATGAGTGATACAATCCCCCCTCACAATGCCCTTCCAATGGGGCATCAATTACAAGAATATATTATCCAATTCGTACTCGGTGACGGCGGCTTTGGTATTACCTATCTTGCTAAAGATACGCAACTGAACGCGCTTGTTGCCATTAAGGAATATTTACCTAATGAACTCGCTGTACGTGAAAGTAATTACACTGTGCAAGCGAAATCTGAACAGCAGACTAAAGTTTTTAAGTGGGGACTTGACCGCTTTCTTGAGGAAGCACGCATTTTAGCTCAGTTTAAACACCCTAATATTGTGCGGGTATTGCGTTTTTTTAAGGCGCATAATACGGCTTATATTGTGATGGAATATGAACAAGGGCAAAGTCTTGCTGATGCGGTTGATCAAAAGGGCACCGCAGCAACTCAAGCAGAATTGATGGCTCTTTTACCTCCCTTGTTGGATGCCTTAGAAACGGTGCATAATGCGGGATACCTTCATCGGGATATTAAGCCTGATAATATTTACTTGCGCGAAGAAGATAATAGCCCCGTTTTATTAGATTTTGGCGCAGCGCGTTTTGATGTGGGTCGTCGTAGCCGCTCTGTGACGAGCATTGTTACGCCAGGGTATGCCCCGTTTGAACAGTATGAAAATGATGGTAGTCAACAGGGGGCATGGACAGATATTTATGCGTTAGGGGCTGTCCTTTATTATCTGATTTGGGGTATTAAGCCCGTTGCCGCAACTAAACGTATCAGTGTGACTATGCGAGGTAAGCCCGATCCTTTAACTCCTCTGGTTGAAATTGGTAAAGGTAAATATGCGGATTCTTTTTTGCAATCCATTGATTTAGCTTTAAAAATTAAGCAAGAAGATAGACCGCAAAATGTCAGTGTCTGGCGAACACAATTGTTATTATTCTCAGAAGCGAACGTCTCTTCTTCCACTTCTCAGAAAATGAGTAAAAAGCGGGAAAAAGCAGGATTTCAGTTTAAATGGTATTATGGCGCGGCTATTTTATTGGGGCTTGTTGTTATAGGAGGTGGATATAGTCTGTTTAAGTATCTGGAAAAGCAACCAGATGAACAATCACGCCATAAGACAACCGCATCAAACGATTATTTAGAAATTCAGAGGCAACAAATTGATGTAGAAAAGCGGCGACTTGATGTTGCGAGAGTAGCCGCTGCGCGTGAAGCAGAACGTTTGGAACAAAATTTGGCACAGGCGAGAGAAGTGCGTGAGGCGGAAAAGCAGCGACAGTATATTCAAATCGCTCAACGTGATGCTGCTGAAATTGGGCGAAAAATTTGGAAGAATGAAAGTTCTGGCAAAATATCGGGATTCACCGTTTGGAATAAGCAAGAACAGTTTGCTTCATTGGGCATTGGTCATTTTATCTGGTATCCGCAAGGGGATGAAGGGCCTTTTACAGAAACGTTTCCTGATTTGCTAAAATTCATGCAAAAACAGGGGATTATACTCCCTGATTGGCTGCAAAAAACGCCTAATTGTCCTTGGAATATTCGTCAAGAATTTATGGCTCGTCAACAAAGTGAGAAAATGATTAGCTTACGCACGTTGATGAAAAATACGGTTCCTGTGCAAGTGCAGTTTATGATAAGGCGTTTGGAATTGGCTTTGCCGAAAATTTTGGAGACGTTGCCTACGGAAACGCAGAGGAAGCATGTACGTAAGCAATTTCATCGCGTCACGCAAACGCCCAAGGGTATTTACGCATTACTTGATTATGTTCATTTTAAAGGTGAGGGCATTTCTCCAACTGAACGTTATCAAGATCAAGGTTGGGGATTATTACAGGTTTTAGAACAAATGTTGGGGGATTCTGCAAATGCGACAGAGGATTTTGTGGATGCCGCTGAATTTGTTTTGAAACGTCGCAT
Source organism: Thiomargarita sp. (assembly GCA_023143415.1). Taxonomy (GTDB): domain Bacteria; phylum Pseudomonadota; class Gammaproteobacteria; order Beggiatoales; family Beggiatoaceae; genus QNES01. Next base: position 2,013 of record JAGLHR010000344.1, read on the forward strand.
ACAAAATTCTCCGCCTGAACGTAATGAAATCCGTTGGTTGCAAGGTTGGATCAATCGGTTGAATACTTATAAATGAAGTAATTACTTAGCAATGTAGTGGGCAAGGTCCTTTTCTTGCCCACCACTTTTTAATGAGGAAGGTGGGCAAAGACTTTGCCCACCCTACATGACTTCAGATTTGGCACGTCCAAATCTAAAGGTTTGGACTCCATTTTAATGTTGCCCACCCTACATGACTTTTCATCTCCTAATTCCCATCCCCAAACACGACAAACGGTGCCCAAAAGTAAGGATGCTGGTACATCTTAAAATCTTCATCTGCCATCAAGTCCAATTTGCTTTGGCGTAACGCTTGTGCTAAGGGCTTGCCAGCTTGGAGATATTTGAACAGGCTGATACTTAATGCTTTGGCGGAGCGCGATTCGACTTTCCATAATGACACAGAAACCGCAGGTGTTCCTGCATACATAAACGCACGAGTTAAGCCACGTATTCCTTCGCCTTTAATCTTTTTACCGCGCCCGGTGTTGCAAGCCGATAACATGACCAAATCGGCATTCATTTCTAAAGCAAAGGTATCTGCCATTGTTAAATAGCCTTCTTTGTCTGGATTGGATAGCACGATGGCAGATTGGTTGATGTGACTGATTTCGTTGGGCAATACGGCATGGGCAGCAAATAGCACGTATTGGTAGTCTTTTAGGCGTTTTGTGTCGCTTAAATCAAAGACATTCTGCCGAGAGGCTTTTTCACGCAGTTGTAACGCATTACTGTCTTTGGGCGCGTTGAGCAATTTGGCAATGGTTTCGGCTTGTTTTTTGGTTTCGGGTAGTTCTGTAAAACAAGAGCCATCCTCGCTACCCGCTAGTTTTAAATAAGATTCTGTTCGCATTGCCTGAATATCATCCGATTTTGAGGAACAATTTTTTGGGTATTCTGGATGAGCAAATGCTAAAAATGGATAACGATCGAGGTTTGAGTTTTTTGAAGAAAAACTCAAACCTCGATCACTTTCTTTGCGTTTTGTCTCCCGTATGGTTTTGAGCAGCGAGGCTGATGATAAATAGGCTATCGGATAGTCTTGGATTAAGTAATGGGGCGTATCGTGTTGAGCGGGGTTATGGGTAT
>JAGLHR010000345.1 GCA_023143415.1 Thiomargarita sp.
ATAAAGGATTGCCCCTACAAGATATTTAACTCAAAAGGGAAATGCTATTTTCTCGTTTTCTCGTTCCCAAACTCTGTTTGGGAATGCCTGTCTCGACGCTCTGCGTCGTACAACTTGTCTGATGTAAGGCATCAAGGAAGACATTCCCAAATAGAATTGTGAATAACTGATGTTACGCATTATGTTTCCAAGATGTTTAAGAAATCCGATTGTTCTGAATCAGAATTTCTAAGCGGCGAATTTCTAAACGGCGAAACGATGTTTAAGAAATCCGATTTTTTTTCAAAAATCGGATTTCTAAGCTCGAATAGAATAGTTTTGCGTAACATCAGTGAATAATAAAAAATACTGAAAAAAAACAATAAATTACAACTTACCATTCATAATTCACCATTAACCATACACATCATCAAACTAAAGTATTTTTCATAGTCATAAGCAATAAGCAAATAATTAATATCAGCCGCTAACGCATTACGACTGCTTTTGCAAAACCCTCGGTTATAAGTCGCCCCCATCGTTAAGTCGTCAGTGATTAAGATGCCATGAAATCTTAATTGCTTCCTGATTATTTCATCAACGACTTTTTTGGAAGTGGATACAGGTATTGGATCGATTTCAGGTAAAACGATATGTGCAAGCATAATCCAGGCATTTGTTTTTTCAGTAATGGTTTGAAACGGATACCAATCGTTTTGCTTCAACTCTGATATTGGCGTATTTAATTGAGCTGAAAAATGATGTGTGTCTGAATCGACTTTACTTAAACCGGGAAAATGCTTCAAAGTCGCTGTGACACCGGAGTCTTCAAGCCCTTGAATATATGACAACGCGATTTGACTGACGATTTCAGGATCATCGGAAATGGCTCTTTTATGAATCAATGAATGAAAATCCAGCGCCCCGATTTCCTTAGAAGGTTTTAGATCAACGACAGGGCTAAAGTTCACATTAATGCCCAGTTCCTTTAACTGCTTGCCTTGCACATAGCCATATTGATATGATTTCTTTGATGCGTTTTTTTCGACAACAAGAGATGATAATGGTGGCTGCTTCAAAATCAAAGGTGATAATCGCGAAACAAGCCCTCCTTCTTGATCCGTTGCCACGATTAACGGTTTCAAGCCGGCTTTTAAACGAATGTTTTGTAGGTGCGCTAATTCCATTTTCACTTGTTCATGGCTTTTGCCTTCAATATTTCGCTTTGTCACAAATATTCCAGCAATGTCATTTAAGACGAGTTTTTGCAAATCCTCAAAATCACGATAACCAATAATGAGCCGTTGATTTATTTTCTTTTGATAATCACTGGCATTATTTGTTGTTTGATATTTAAACCACTGAAACCGAACTTCATGCACAAATACCATTACGAGTAATAAAATGGCTGATAAGAGGAAACTGTATTTGAAAGGGCGATTTTGAACAGTTTTTTGGCTAAAATAGATAATGATAAGGAATTGACTGATAAGCAGAAGCACCTCTAAATCACGTAAAAAAAGAAGATGGGGATTTTTTAGGTGGAAGCTCCAAACCAGGCAAAATAATAAATAAGCACTTATTAAGAAATATTTCATGGGAAAATTCTATCATAAGGATAAACCGAATTTGAGCGGGGGGGCATTTGACTTATTTCTCTACAGAAAAATATAACTTGTTGATTTTAAATTGTTTTTTATTCATTTTTACTAAAATGGCGTTGCACGAAAAGGACCTTGCCCACCCTACATTAGCTTTAAATGATTGATTTAATTCATCATTCGAGGTTTCCGTTTTTCTTCAAAAAACGGAAACCTCGAAACCATTCACCATTCACCATTGTATTAACACCCAACAAGATGAATCGTTCTTTCGGTGGTTTTGTCGGTTTTCCAGAAAATCTTTTTGCGCCAAGTGGTTTTTTTTCGTTTGTCGAATATAATCAGCCAGCCTTCGGAGCAATTCAGCGTGTCCATATAACCCGCTATTTGTTTTTTGCCTTCTTGATAGGTTTTGTCACTGTAACGTAATTTTAACTCTATCGGGTAACGATGCCCTTTAAAATGAAGGCATAAATCAAGCCGTCGTCTCCCCCCAGCCAATTCCCGTGAAATGTCCCCACCACTATTGATAATTTTTTGCAAAAACGCTTGGAGAATCAGATGGGGAGCTGCTTCTTTGTATTGATATCGTTCCGTCCAAATCTCGCTGTTTTCTCGCCAAAATTGTTGAAAGTCACTTAATAAACGCTTCATATCCAATTTTCCGTCTTTCAGATAAGCCGCCGTTTTTGGCAATGAATCAATATCTTCAAATTCTCGTTGTGAGCGAAAGTTCAAGGTACGAATGATAATTTCTCCATAAATGGGATTAGATGGCGCGATGTTTTTATCAATTTCATGCACCAAACCCAAATCAAGCACGTATTGGTAATCATCATCCAGCAAATCGTATCTTTGCGTCTTTCCCAGAATCAATGGCTCAATGATTTTTTGCACTCGAGTTTCCTTCAAGCGTTCCATCAGACTATCAATATGTGTATCCCGTCTCAAAATAATCGTTTGAGCGGCTTGTTCAACCTGTTCCACATTTATTATTTCTGAAAAATCGTTCTTGAGAATTTTGACGACGATTTCTTTAGCAATCGCGTTGATTAACCAGGGTTGCCCTTGTGTCTCGTGGTAGATTTTTTCAATCACGTTGAATGGTATCATTTGCCCGGTTTGTTCCGTATGTTGTGCATAGAGATGAACAAGTTCTTCGAGAGTGAAGTTCCGCAAAGTTAAGCTATCAGCAACAATATTAAATGGACTCGCACTCCTCAATGTTTCTCCATCGCCACGTACTTTACTTTTGTAGTCTCGAATGTTCCTCAGTCCAACTAATGCAATCGAATGAGCAAAAGGAATACGGCGGCGGTTAATATAACCATTGCGAAGTTGTCGCAAAAATGAAATTAATGTACCGTTGGAGAGGCAATCAACTTCATCAAATAAAATAACCAGTGGCTTATCTAGTTGCTTACAAAATTGCGAAACCACTTTAAGTAAAATGGTTGTAAAATCAGAATAATCAGCATTTTGGGCAAAGGGATAATCTGCTAATTGTTCATGAAATTCCACTTCATACTTCAGTTTTTTAACAATCGCAGGAATACCTTCTTTAACATCAGTAATGCCTTGAACCGTTTCGAGCGAACAATATAAAACGTAATAGTCTCCGGCTTCTTTTAACTGTTGGGCTAATTCGAGTAACAAAGTGGTTTTGCCGGATTGTCGCGCCGCATGGATAACGAAATACTGTTTTTGGTCAATCAATTGATTTAACCCAGTGCATCGTGCTTGTGCCGGTAGCATGTAATGTTCATCGGGATAACAAGGACCGGCAATATTGAAGATTTTTTTCATGTTTAGCCTCTCTTCGGTTTCGGAATGGGAACGAGAAATCAACAACGCGATTTTTATTGATAATACCGTTTTCACTGGCATTTGAACAGGATTAAACGGATTAATGGATTAACAGGATGAAAAAAGTATCATTTAAGAAGCGTAGGGTCAATGCCATTAAGTTAAGTCTTGGAGTCCAAACCTTCAGATTTGGATTATGTCGTTTAAAATAAAATGCTTCCAAATCTGAAGGTTTGGACTC
>JAGLHR010000346.1 GCA_023143415.1 Thiomargarita sp.
AAGATAATGCTGATTTACGCTTAACAGAAAAAGGGCGGGAATTAGGATTAGTGGATGAGACAGAATGGCGAGCCTTTGATCTGAAAAGAACGGCGATCATTGCGGAAAAAAAACGCCTAAGTCAATTATGGATCAAACCCAATGACAAGGAAACGGCAGCACTTGATACAACAATACGCCGTGAAATCACCTGTTTAGAATTATTACGCCGCCCAGAAGTGACTTATGCCCATTTACAACGTTTATCCCCAGTCGCTGCCATAGTTGTCCCCCTCAACGTTCAGCAACAGGTAGAAATAGATCAGAAATATAGCGGCTATATTGAACGCCAACAGGCAGAAATAGCACGATTGCGCCGTTATGAAGAAACCGTATTACCTGCGAATATGGATTATACGCAAGTCAATGGACTTTCTACCGAAGTTCGTCAAAAATTAATAGAGCATCGTCCAATCACCATCGGGCAAGCCTCCCGAATACCAGGGATAACGCCGGCGGCGATTTCGTTATTGTTGGTGTATTTGAAGAAGAAACGTAGAGACTCAGCTATGTAGCCCACCTTATGATTGACTACCTGGCTAACTACAAGGATTGTATATAAGAAGGGATTAAAAACGCTAACTACAAGGATTGTATATAAGAAGGGATTTCTCTCGTTCCCAAACTCTGTTTGGGAATGCCTTTCACAACGCTCCGCGTTGTATTTTAGTTTTTCACTGGTCATCATATTTGGTTTATCGCGAATATGACGCGGAGCGTCATTGAAGGCATTCCCAAACAGAGTTCGAGGCTAACGTTTTTTTAAAGAAAAAACGTTAGCCTCGAAGGGAACGAGAGACGAGAGACGAGAGAAAGTTTCGGAGACACTTGATTACTCTGAATCCTCTTCTTATCAATCCGTTTTATTCTCAAATCCGTTGTACTTATATGGTTGCCCTGAGTCGTTACCGTACATCTTCATAACCACTATCACGAGATTTTCGTATGATTTCAGTAGCAGACAACCCAGAAGTGGTTTCTATTTTTCTGCTTTTGACAAAATGATGAAACGCTTTTTTCCGTTGCTGTCTTTTTAGAATTTTTTCCTGATATATTTTTCTTAATTCCGTTATTTCAGAGTTTGCGTTGGGAAGACTGAGTAAATTCTGAAGAAACTCCTGATTAGAAGGATCAATGCCTCGTTACCGTTGAGAGTATTAATGTTATTTAACATAGTTCACCCACCCTACTCAGATTTGATTTCTGCCCAATATAACACGCTATCAAAGTACGGTATATAGATTTTGAAACTCAAAAAACTGACACTCACAAATTTTCGATGCTTCTCATCATTTTCGATGCTGCTTGATGAACGGCTAACCGTTATTGTCGCCCAAAATGGCGCAGGTAAAACAACTATTTTAGATGCCATTGCTATTGGTTTAGGTCAGTTCATCACAAGACTTCCAAAAGTTTCTGGAATCAATCCCAAGGATTCTGATTACTTACTTGACAACAATGGCAATAAACCTGCATATATGCGTATTGCTTTTGAGAGTACTCGTGGAATACGATGGGATCGTACAGAAAAGCGTGATCAAACTCAGAAAACGCAAAGCAAAATCCCGAAAGCTGATGGTATTAAGGAACTTAATGATTATGTTGATAAATTGGTAGATGCCTACAACGACAAAAGTTCATTTGATTTGCCCATTTTTGCTAACGACAAAAGTTCATTTGATTTGCCCATTTTTGCTTACTATGGAACAGGTCGTGGTGTTTTTGAGGTGCCTCAAAGACATCAAAATTTTAAAAAAATGTTTTCTCGTTTTGAAGCCCTTCAAGGGGCTTTAGAAGCCAAAGCTAACTTCCGTCGATTTTTTGAATATTTCTACTTTTTAGAAGAATTGGAACGCCGAGGGGTACAAAAAGAGCAGGATTTGAATTATCAACAAGCGGAACTCAAAACGATAAGAAAGGCGATTGAATCGGCGATGCCGATGTTTAAAAATCCGCGTAGTCAGGTTCGCCCCTTATGTTTCTTAGTTGATTGGCAAATCAATCAGGAAGAAACGAAGACGCTAAGAATTGAGCAACTAAGTGATGGATATCGCACCACCCTCGCGATGATTATGGATATCGCAGCCCGTATGGCTTCCGCCAATCCAGAACTGAAAAATCCACTAGAAACAGAGGGGATTATATTAATTGATGAAGTAGAATTACACCTGCATCCTGGCTGGCAGCAAACGATACTGCCCACTCTTTTAGAAACATTTCCCAATGTGCAATTTATTGTGACGACTCACAGTCCACAAGTGCTAACCACAGTACCGAGATCATCCATCAGAGCAATACAGTGGAACAGTAGTAAACAACCCAACTTGATGCCACCTATTGAATTTTCTGAGGGTGCTGAGTCACAACAATTGCTAGAAGATATATTAGGTATTAAGCCAAGACCCCAAAATATTGATATTGTTAAAAAGCTTAATCGTTATCTGGAACTGATTAGTTTGGATAAATGGGATTCAACTGAAGCAAAAGCATTACGCTCTAAACTGGATAAATGGGGTCAAGGGTATGAAACAGCCTTAGCCAATGCTGATATAGACATTCGGCTACGTCTTCGCAGACTTGGGAGAAAACATGAAGAAAATCAATAAGTCTGACGAACCGTCACCACTCTCTAAATATCGAGACGTTAAGCCAGAAGCTGATTGGAATGGATTTAGAAATAACAGTAAAAGATATAAAGCACTTAAACAGCAGTTAATTCAAGATCAAAAAGGTTTATGTGCTTATTGTGAAAATAATCTGGCGTTAGCTGATGAGCAAGCTCAAGGAACAGATGATTTTAGAGTTGAACACTTTTACCCTAAAAACCCACATAATCCGCCACCTAATCATGCTCTAGATTGGAACAACTTACTTGGGGTTTGCACAGGCGGAAATCAAAGGGATGTGATAGATAACCGTTTTACGACTCCTGATCACAGTTGTGACGTTCCAAAAAAGAACCATAACTGGGTAGGGATCATTTTAAACCCATTATATGATGTTCCCGCTTTTCCAAGATACTTTCAGTATATTGAGCAAGGAAACGATGCTGGAAAAATAGAAGTTGATCTCCAATTATGTCCAACTGATTTGCAGCAAAAAGCCCAAGAAACTATTGAGAAACTCAACCTCAATGCAAAGAGACTAAAGCGATTCAGGGCAAAAGTGATCGAAAATTTCAGGAAACATTTTGAAGAACTAACCCGTTTAGGATATTCAGAAGATGCAGCACTTGAAGAACTGGCGGAAGATTATTTCGCTATTTCAACTCAAGATCAAAGGCATTGGTTACCCTTTTTTACTTGTATCCGTTGGTATTTAGCAGATAAAGCCGAAAATCAACTACAAAAGATTGGCTATAATGGTTGAGCAAATGTTTTATCAAATTTCTCTCGTTCCCTTCGGAGACACTTGATTACTCTGAATCCTCTTCTTATCAATCCGTTTTATTCTCAAATCCGTTGTACTTATATGGTTGCCCTGAGTCGTTACCGTACATCTTCATAACCACTCACGAGATTTTCGTATGATTTCAGTAGCAGACAACACCGAAGTGGTTTCTATTTTTCTGCTTTTGACAAAATGATGAAACGCTTTTTTCCGTTGCTGTCTTTTTAGAATTTTTTCCTGATATATTTTTCTTAATTCCGTTATTTCAGAATTTGCGTTGGGAAGACTGAGTAAATTCTGAAGAAACTCCTGATTAGAGGGATCAATGCCTCGTTACCGTTGAGTGTATTAATGTTATTTAACATAGATCACCTCGTATTGAATAGCTCGCCCTTATGATTAAAATATCCTTTATTCATATTCTGCCGCAAGCCCCTGTTTCGTTTAAACACATTTCCATGATTTTTGCGCTTGGATGTTTTTGCTGCGCTTTTTGGAAACAAACTTCTGAATCGGGATCAATAAAATAGTCCCCACTGTCTGGCTCAATATGAATTGACCAACTATAATGCTCGGTCATTAATTGAGGAGCCACTTGATTAAAAATTCCTCGACAACGCTCAGCAAAGGCGTGACTTTCCGCCTTACGTCGTGCGATTTCTTCTTTAGAAAGTCGCGATCTATTGGGGAAAAGATGGCTATCTGGGGCGACTTTTCTTTTTGAATTGGGTTTGGTTTCCATCAGATTATTTTTCCTATTTTTAAAGATTCACGGTGATTATTTACTATTATCCTATTGATTTAACTAAACTTTCTTTCAATTTGAGAAAGGCTTGTTTATAACTTTCCGTTTTATCCAAAATCTCTCTGATCTCAAATTCGTCATACATAAGTGAACTAAGATTTCTTTGCTCAATCATACTTAACCAGACTTCTTCATCCTCAATCAGATTTTGAAGAAAAGCCTCTTTAAAAACCATTCTTGGACTTTTCGCCTCAACACCTAAAAAACTTAAATTCCTTTTTAAGGCTTTCCAAGCCATTTCGTAGGTAAACTCAAACCGCTTAACGACAATATCTAAATAAACATCAGCAAATCCTTCTTCTTCAAATTCTGCCTTTCTCTCTACAATATTGACAAATTTATCCAGGGCATTAGTCAAATTATAAAGTCCATCTTCAGCCCTTAACCTATTAGTAGCACTGTATAACACTTTTCGAGGTTAAAGTTTTTGCTTCACAAAAACTTTAACCTCGAAACCAGTTGATTTGACTCTGTTTTTAAACCTATCCTGAGTAAAAGCGATATTTTTTATATCTATTTTCAACAGCGTTTTTAGATGATCAACTTCTTCTTTTATGAGGTGATCATCTTTAAAATCTTTATCTTCATAAGCGATATCAATATCGCTCGTCAGATTGGCTTCACCATTTGCCATCGAACCATATAGATATATCCTTTCTGGGTTGGAATATTTGAGAATAATTTTAACAATTTCTTTGATGAGAAGCGTTTTATTTGCATTCATAAAAACAAGACCTGCCAGGTTAAAACCAAACCTGGCAGGTCAAGGACAGCGACCAAACTTGATTTTGACTTTGATTTTGACCTGGCAGGTTTTCTTTTGAACCTGCCAGGTCTTGTTTTGACTTTGACTTGAATTCGAGTCGATTTCACAGACAAGAAACCAAGTTTCTTCAAGAAACTTGGTTTCTCAAAAAAAACCTTAAAAAAAAAATGGTTTTACTTCAAAAATCTTGCAAGCAAAGAAGCAAGTAAAGGACCATCTGCGGGCTGCAAACGGTGTCTTCCTGGGCTAGTCACTGTCGTAGCCAAACCACGCAAAGCTGGCACATCATTCATATCCTGACTATAAAGTGGCACCCATTCATCACCATCTGCCCTAACAACAGAAACATAAAAAGCACTCGGATGGGGCTGGCGATTAAGCCAAAACAAGAGACTCGTCGGATATTCTCTAACCAAATCATGATAAAGCCCTTGACTACGATTAATCGTATCTAACCCAAAAAAGGGTGCAACCAAACCCAAAGGACTATTACCCAGCCCTGCTCCCAATTCCGCTTTATCTGTACCTAAATGAGGCGTGGCAATTGTCAATAAACCCTGTATTCGCGCAATGTCGCTAACAACCATAACGAGACGCGCCACAAGTCCTCCTGCCGAATGTCCAACTAAAATCAAAGAATTATTTGGATGTTTTACCTGTAACTTCCGCAAATAAAAATCTAGCCATTGTGCCTGCACTGCTAACGGTGCTTCTGAAGGTAATGTCACTGTATAAACGTAGCGTTCCAGAGGAGTGCGTATTGCCACACCTGGCCGCGCATTGGGAAACAAATGTCCCGCATCCTGCCAACCTGTATGTTCTAAAGCACGAACAATCCCTGTAGGGCGCCAAGCACTCCCATCACTTAAATAACCATGAATGAGAACTAATGTATGTCCCGCATAACTAGACGAACTCAGCAACAAAATGAATAATATCGTCAATATTCGCATTTTTTCTCCATTAAATTTTTTCTGACATTGAATTGAGGACTGAAACAAATATTCCTAAAATCTTATCAATTTGGCTGATTAAATATTCCTCATAATCAATGTAAATGATATCCTGCTCAAGCTTTAAAAACTTCCAATTACTTCCAGTCGTAACGACACCTAATATCAGTCCAACATAAGAATTTTTCTCATTATACTTATGTGCCGCTATCATTTCTGCCATACATTGGGCATAACCAGACTTGATATTTTCATTTTTTGCTTCAACAACACAAACGACTGGAAATTCAATAAACACCTGATCTGGCGATTTGCTCAAAATGAAATCACAGTAACCAGTTAAACCGAGTTTTTCATCCACATTAAATTCTAAGCCAGAGAATAAGCTAATTTTTCGTTCAAGCCGTTTCCTGACTTCAATTAAAACAGGAGCAATAATCATTTCCGAACGTGCTTTTTCTGTATTAATGTTTAATGCAAGCGAGACATTTTCACTCAAAATACTGACAAGCTGTTCACTTGCTTTTGCCTGATCAACATTTTGGAATAACGAACCACTTGAATTTATTAAAATATCAAATTTTTGCTTAACCTCATCAAGTTTTTTAAAGTCGCTATACGACATAATCATCTGCCTTTGAATAAATTATCCATCCTCATTGATTTTATTGATAATTTCATCTAATACGTGCTCCGCTTTATCATTAGAAATTTGGCAAGTGCCTGCTTTTTCATGCCCACCGCCCCCATATTTCAACATCAACTCACCAATATTGGTTTTAGAAGAGCGATCAAGAATTGACTTACCCACCGCCAAAACCGTATTTTGTTTTTGCAATCCCCATAAGACATGAATGGAAATATTGCACTTTGGGAACAGCGCGTAAATGACGAAGCGGTTTGCTGTCAAAATTTCTTTTTCAAGACGTAAATCAAATACAACCGCATTCTTATAAACTCTAGAACATTTTTCAATCTGATCTAATGACATTCTTTGGTGTTCAAAATATAAATCAACACGCTCTTTGACATCAGGCAGTTTTAAGATTTCATCAATACTATGCTTTTTACAAAAATCAATCAGCATCATCATCAAATCATAATTAGAAATGCGAAATTTTTTAAAGCGTCCTAATCCACTACGGGGATCCATAAGATAATTGAGCAATACCCAACCTGTTGGAAATAGAATTTCCTCACGGCTAAATTGAGCAGAATCAGCCTTATCTACGGCCTGGATCATCTCCTCATTCACATTATGAAAAATCTCTTTGCCCCCGTAATAGTCATAAACCACACGAGCGGCAGATGGTGCTTTGGGATCAATAATATGATTATCAGGACGCTCTCCTGAAATTCTGATGATTTCACTCAAATGATGATCAAAAACCAGATACGCTTCAGAGACATAAGGCAAATTAGTTGTAATATCATTGGCACTAATTGGCACTTTCCTATCCTGCATATCCTTGGGGTGGACAAATTTGATTTCATCAATCAAATCAAGTTCTCTTAATAATACGGCACAGATTAAACCATCAAAATCACTCCGTGTCACCAAGCGATATTTTTGTGTTGACATATTTCCTCCAAAATGGCTTTTAATGCTTTAGACAATCAATAGTTTTAGACAATTGGAGTACAACGCTTTAG
>JAGLHR010000347.1 GCA_023143415.1 Thiomargarita sp.
GAGTACAACGCTTTAGCTTTGTCAGTCCGCCCAAAGCTGAAGCGTTGGACTCCTATTTCAACTCTTAATTCGCATTTTCACAAGATAGTAGCCAAAGAATGCCGTTGCACCAAAAAGACGTTGCCCACCCTAAAAACTACTACTTAATGGCATTGAAGCGTAGGTAGTTAGCTAATTGACATCGCAAAAACGGGTATTGCTTTTAGTCTTCCCATTTGCCGTTGTCTAAGCTTTGAGGGTGTTGGATCACGTTTTCTTTTGATCGTCTCAAAAAGATGAATCAATTCCTTTTCCACATTGAACCAAGTTCGCCCCGTTACCACAGATTCATAATAGGATTCTACCGGATTTGATGGTTGAATCTCTTTTTGAGTCTTCACAAAAGAAAGTGCTATGATGACTTCAGCATAAGCTCTATCCATATCTCCTATTTCCATCAGTGTTTGTACTAAGTATTGACGCGGCGATATCCAATCTGGTGCTTGTTTAACAGCTTGTTCTAAATACTCTAGCCTGCGTAATGGCGTATCCCCCAAATCGGTTATTACTGATGCCATTAGGCTAAGACAATCTGCCCGCTTGGCATCTAATGCGAGTGCTTTTTGTAAAATCGCCTGGGTTCGTTCCAAATCCACATAATCATGATAGAAACACTTTGCCATCCAAAAATGTGCATCTACATTATCAGGTTCTATTTCAATTGCTCGTTCAAGAATAGCGATTGCTTTATCGGTTTCATGGAATGGTTCAAACATCATCGCACCAAGCAGTATTTGTGATTGAATATCTTCTGGGTTTTGTTTAACCGCATCTTGAAGATGATTGAATACTTTAAGTTCTAATAGATTTTCTTGCATCTTATGCGTTGCTTATTAAAGAATGAATATTGTGCCATATCGAAGTGAACCATTGATGATAGCACCCCGTATTTCAATTAAAACGCCATCAACTTGACGAGTGATGGAAAAAGAACCTGATTGAGGAAGCGTTCCTCCCGTTTGATTGACATCAAATACTGCTTTGGTTATTTTTTCGAGTGCGGAGCGAGGTGTTCCCAATCGTTCAAGGTTATGTTTTGGATGAAAAATGTGTTTAACTTTATTAGGATCATTAAAAACTCGATCAATAATTTCAGCAAAGCCATTCATTATTTTATCTTATTTTAGGATTGAGAGGTTCTTGCAAAACTCTGAACACACAAGGTTTAAGAAATTCTGATTCAGAACAAAAAAATCGGATTTCTAAGTCAGCTCGAAACGAGGTTTAAGAAATTCTGATTCAGAACAAAAAAATCGGATTTCTTGAAACAGAACAGAACTCGTCTTCAAAAATTGATATTTCGTCAATTCGTTTATTTCGTCAATTCGTTGTACTCCTAGTATTTTCTTTTGAGTTGTTCTACAGGCGTAACTCGCCCTTCAGCAATATCCTTTTTGCCTCTCTCAAAAGACTCAATAAATCTGGGTATCTCTAATAATTCTTGAGTAGCTTCTTCACTCTCCGCGAAAACTGTTAAATCATTGATTTTATTATGTTTATCAATTTTAGCCATTTTTAAAAACTCTAACTGAGTAGGGTAGGCAAGTATTTTTTTGCCCACCTGCCTCATTGAAGCAAAGAATGGTGGGCAACTACACACTGAAATATGGATTGGCGCGGGGCAAAGCACTTGCAAAAATGGCTTCCCTGCCATTTTCGCTCTTTGCCCACCGCACCAGGATGTAATGCTCTGGCCGCCCTGCGTCCGCTGTTCTCGTTCACAAGGAACGAGACCCAGCTACCTCAATGGCTCTACGCCGACTTTACTTTAGCAAAAAAAGTGCTCTGGCTACCAGAGACTACTCGCCCCCGCCTATCGGCTTTCCCTGGCTCGCAGCGGTGGAAGCGACTCTCCCGATTTCAGCCGCTTTTTCTAAGAAAGTGGCAATATAAATAAAGGAAAAACTATGAATAATGTTCAAAAAATATTAAAACTATCAGATGAATTCAAAAATAAAAAACTAATCATCATTGATGAAAATTTTCTCAATAAGAAATTGATTATTAATGGTGTTTCAAAAATAGATTTAATGGGTGGCAAAAAATCTATTTTTGACGATTTTGTTAATGTTGATAAGATTGCAGAAGAGGGTATTAAAACTCATTTAGAATATTTAGATAAAGTAATTAAAAATAATAGCTGTAAAGAAATTATGGTGAATAATCCTTACGGCGTTGACGGAATAACCATTTTAGAAATAGCTAAGCACTTGTTAGCTCAAAACGGTAAAATAATGATTAGTGGTACTTTGAATAATAAATATTTTAACGGGCTTATGAAAAAAAGTCACGAAAAAAAAATACTTGATTTAGGATTTTATACTAAAAAAGCGCACTTAGATAACGCATTGAAAAATAAGGAATTTCGTCAAACCAGCGGAAAAATCGTACCGAATGATAAAATGATGACTTTTTATGCGATTAAAAATAAAACCACTCCAATTGCAAAAAATCAAAAAGAGGTTAAAAATGGAAAAATTCCTGAATGAAGATAAGGTGACTCCAACCCATATATTACAATTGTTTAAAAATGCGCTGATGAAAGCGTCTCTTGATGAAGAGAATGATATCCGAGTCACAACGGGGTTAGGGAGCTTGTTCCTGATCGAGGTTTTATCTGAACAGAAAATGCTCAAATACGTCAGCTTGTTTGGATTTAAAAAACAGGCGAATCAGTCTGAAAAGTTGCTTCTTTTGAACCAATTAAACTCTGGCGTTATATTGTCACGTTTTTCAATGCCCAAAGCAGACGCGCTATTATCTGAATATTTTCTACCTTATGAGGAGGGTATTTCTTCCTATCAGGTTATAAACTGCCTAAGACTATTTGAACAGGTAACAACCGGTGCTATTAGACAATTTGATACCTCTGATTTAGTGGAATAACTACAAATGGGAACAAGTTTGTAGGGTGGGCAAGTATTTTTTTGCCCACCTGCCTCATTGAAACAAAGAATGCCGTTGCACCAAAAAGACGTTGCCCACCCTACTACTAATCCGTTGTACTAAACACTGGAAACGCAATTCTAAAAATAATCCCTTTGCCAATAGCACTTTCACAGCTAATCGTACCATTTAACTGGGTAGTTACAATGTTGTAACAGATATACAATCCCAATCCACTCCCGCCATGAGCGCGGTGCGTGGTAAAAAAGGGTTCAAATATTTTTTTAATCGTTTCAGGCGCAATACCTTTTCCCGTGTCAGAATAGTCAAAATGTAAAATTTCTCCCTCCAAACGAATGGCTATCTTGATGCAACCCGATTTTTTACCTTCATCAAAGCCATGTATTAAGCTATTCATTATTAAATTAGTCAAAATCTGTTCCAACGCGCCAGGCACAGAGTGAATAGCCAAATCGTCAGGGCAATCTATTTGAATTTCAATAGTCGTTCGTTTGAATTTACTGTTCAGGGTATTAACCACATCTGAGAGTGTTGATTTGATGATAAAACGCCTCACTTCCTCTGAAGTTTGATCAACCGCGGTGCGTTTAAAGCTACTGACTAAACCCGCTGCCCGTCTTAAATTGGAAAGCGTGAGGTTAGCGGCTTCATCGACGGTTTCTAATATCGGAATTAAATCGTCTTCATCAACTTCATCTTGTTCCAGCAAGCGAGCAATTGCGTTAGCGTTTTCTTGCAACATTGAAGCGGCACCAACTGCGACTCCAATGGGTGTATTCAGTTCATGAGCAAATCCAGCTACTAGCCGCCCTAGCGAAGCCATTTTTTCACTTTGCACCAAATGATTGCGTGTGCAAATTAACTCTTCTACCTTAGTATTTAATTGGCAAGTTCTTTCAACGACTTTGGCATCTAAAGTTGTCATTGTCTGTGCATTTTCTAGCGAAATCGCAATTTGCGTCGAGAGCATTTTTAAAACGGCTAAACGATCTGAGGTAAACGCGCCTTTTGTTAGATTATTTTCAAAATAAAATAAGCCAACTATTTGATTTTTATAGAGAATTGGAAAGCAAATTACTGATTTGGATTGCTGCT
This sequence comes from Thiomargarita sp., assembly GCA_023143415.1. Taxonomy (GTDB): domain Bacteria; phylum Pseudomonadota; class Gammaproteobacteria; order Beggiatoales; family Beggiatoaceae; genus QNES01. Next base: position 4,042 of record JAGLHR010000347.1, read on the forward strand.
GCAAAATAGTGGAATCATTAGCAAACAACTCGCTATGAGTGGCATCATTTAAAACCAAAATCTGTTGCATTCTTATTGTATAAGCAATAATCGCCTTTGAAAATGGAAAAGCGTTTTCCTCAACCTCTAACTCCAAAGGCACTGAATCTAATATCTCCACTTCTGTAACAGTGGCATACGCCTTCAGAAAATACGCTTGATTTTCCCCAGTCTCTTTCAAAATAAGCCAACCTTTTTCTGCACCCACATTTTCCATAACAATCTGCATAAACTTCTTAATCAATTGCTCAAGCACAATTTCACTAGAAATAGCTTGTGACGCTTTCATCACCGTTGATAAATCTAAGGTGTTTCCAGGCATTAAACTCGTTATTGATGTTTGACTGCTAATCAGATCAAAATGCGTTGTTGTCGTTGTTGTATTAGAGGTGAACTTCTGTGGGGTAGTAATTAAGTCGGGATATTTTTCTTGCAAATCCTCAAATTTGCGTTTTGCACCCCATTGTTGATAGCCATAATAAGCCTTTGTCATGTAGAGCTTGGCAAATTCTGTTTTATCTTTCTTTAACCAAAACTTAGCGGCGAGTTCATTGGCGAGCGCTTCATTTTGAACAAACTCATTTTCTCTCGCTGAAGCGATAGCTTGATCGTACAAATCCATCGCTTCTAATGGCTTACCAGAAAGGCGTGCGATTTCCGCTTCCACCAAAAGATATTTATGTAAAAAGTTTTCAGGGCAATGTTTCGCCCAGATTTTCATCTGTTTTTGATTCGCCTTGATTTTTTCCAGATATTCCTCCTGCTTTTTTTGGGCTGTTGGATAAAGTGCGGCTAGGGTGAGCGAATAATAAAAATTATGGGAAGGTATGAAAACCTTACCCGTGCTGGCAGCCAAATGCGGCTCTGTTTTATGCGCGTGAAGATAAGCCTTTTCATACTGATCAAAAGTATAATAAAGTAACAATTGAGCCACATTGCCATAATTAAAAGTATTCAAATTGTTACCCTCATAGAGTAAGGGCAACATTTTTTCGGCATCAAACCATTTACCTTTCAATTCCGCGCCATAAGCAGATTCGCCTGTGAGATTATCAATCACCTGTCTCCAAATATAGAGTTGATGAATCACCTGCGTCTGTTTTAATTTAGGTACATATTGAATATGTGGCTCAAATTCTTCAGTGATGTCATTAAGATTTTGCCCTGCAAGCACGGAACCAACATAACTATTAATAAGACAATAAGCACTGCTTTCTGCATCACCATTTTCCGTAAAGCTATGATATCCTTCAAGAAGTGGCGCGATGCTTTCCTTAATGGGTTTATAAAAATGCCGCGATAACCCAAAATAAAAATTAAAAACAGCAGCCCGGTAATAAGGATCATTATTACGCCGATAATATTGAATAGCAAGCTCTCCAAACTTGGCACCATTTTGAATATCACTCATGCCACCGTTTAATAAAACACTAAAAGCTGAAAACGCAATTGGAGTCAATGGCGATTCACCATATTGAAGGGTAATTTTCACCATTCGGCAAATCAACAAGCCAAGCATTTCAGGCACGGCAAAATAAGCGGGATAAAGTGCATGACGTAAAAGGGTTAAAGCAGCCAATTTCTGAGGATTATGTAATTTGGGCAGGTTTTCAAAATCAATTTTTTCAATCTGTTGATGCGTTTCAGTTAAAGCCGCTATAAAATTTTCTGAATCAGGCTTTGCGGGAAATTTTTCGCCCAATTGCGCTAAAATCTCTACTGCCGTTTCGACGGCATTACGGAATTGAGAATCCGTGTGATAATAAAGAAGTAAAAGTTGATAAAATTTAATTTTATCCATGATGTCGCTGATTTCAGGCAACGCCACATCCAAAATCGTTTTCATTCGATTAAAATCGGTATTCAAACAGGCTGCTTCAGCCGCGCCTTGATATAAATCCAATGTGAGCGAATAATGATTTTGCCAATGACTTGATGGCAAAAGTGCAATGCCTTGACTAAAATAGCCATAAGCCACTTCAAAAGCACTCGAAAGTAAAGCATTTTCTCCTGCCTTGACATTCAATTTTGCCAATTTCAATTTCTCAGAAGGGGAAATTAAAGTTTGCCCTTGATTCAGATGATTTACCAGTTCAAATATTTTTTCAAACTGTTTCTCAGAAGGCGTATTCGCCAATAACAATTGCCCTATTTTCAAATGCACCGCTTTTTTCTGATCATCATCAATTAAAGCATAAGCGGATTGTTGTACGCGATCATGCAAGAACTTATAGTTAAATACTATAAATTGCCCTGATTCATCCGCTTCTAACTCAGAAGTGGGTAAAATCAAACCATCGACAACTGCTGAAAGCAAATATTGATAAATTTCTGCCCGCGATTTCTCAGAAATAATAGACAACATAAGTAAATCAAAGTGATTGCCTATGCAAGCAGCAAGACGTAATATGTGTTGAGTGGCGACAGGCAGTTTCTTTAATTTGTGAATCATCAAATCAATCACATTATCTGTTATATCCCGTTTTTCAATCTGCGCTATATCCCACTGCCAACGGCGGCTTTTCATTTCAAAACTGAGCAAATTTTCTTGAGATAACGTTTCCAAGAATTGGTTAATAAAAAAAGGATTGCCCTGCGTTTTCTGCAAAACCAAATTAATCAAAGAAGCCAAGCTATTATTAAAAACTTTGTTTATCCTTTCATAATGAAGCGTATCAGCAATCAATTCTGCGACAGATTTAAAACTCAAGGGTTTGAGATTGATTTGATTTAAAGCGATACCCTGTTTCTGTAAACTATCAAGGCTCATCATCAAAGGATGTGTGGCGTTGACATTTCGATAAGCACCAATGAGAAATAAATACGGTATTTCTCTCCTACCAATAATCGTTTCCACTAATTTTAAAGTGGCAGAATCCACCCATTGCAAATCATCCAAAAAAAGAACAAGTGGATGTTTTGCTTGACAAAATACACGGAGAAATTTTTGAAAAACGAAATGAAAACGGTTTTGCGTTTCTTGTGCCTCTAAAATTTGCACCGCAGGCTGTTTTCCAATAATCAATTCCACCTTTGGAATCACATCAATGATAACTTGCCCATGTCTTTCCAAAGCCGCTAACAGTTTTTCGCGCCATTGCTGCAATCTGGTTTCAGTTTCAGTCAATAATTGCCGCACTAAATCAGCAAAAGCGTCGATAATTGCACTATAAGGGATATTACGTAGCAATTGATCAAATTTTCCTGAAATGAAATAGCCCCGCTTTTGAGTAATGGGCTTATAAATTTCTTGCACCAAAGCCGATTTACCAATCCCAGAATAACCCGTCACAAGCATTATTTCTGTTGAGCCTTCGCTCACTTTTTCAAAAAGGCTTTGATAATGCGCTATTTCAGCATAACGACCATATAATTTTTGTGGGATTTGAAATTTTTCAGAGAAATCTTGAATGGCGAGAGCAAATCTTTCAATTTCACCTGTATTTTCTAAACCTTGCAAACAGGTTTGCAAATCCACTTTTAAACCATAAGCACTTTGATAACGCGCATCAGCCGTTTTTTCCAATAATTTCATAATGAGAAATGAAATCATTTCAGGAATCGCTGGATTAATTTGATTAGGAGGAGTGGGGGTTTTAGCAATATGGCAATGCACTAATTCCATTGCGTCAATATTTTCAAACGGAGGATGCCCAACTAACATTTCATAAAACACGATACCCAATGAATAAAAATCAGTGCGATAATCGACAGCACGATTCATACGCCCCGTTTGCTCAGGGGAAATATAAAGAAATGTGCCTTCCAACAAATTATGTGCAACCGTTTGATTTTCTAATGACGATGAAATACTAAAATCGGTGATTTTAACTATCCCCGTTTCCAGATTCACAATGATATTAGCGGGTTTTATATCCTTGTGAATGATATTATGGGCGTGTAATTCACCTAATCCCTTTGCCAGTGAAATGGCAATCTTTAAAAAAGAGGTTAAATCAAGGGAATTTGTTGCCAAAACATTTTTTAGCGAATCTCCTTGAATATCCTCAAAAATTAATAACCAATGGTTTTGAGATTTTTCTAGCCCATAAGTTTTAATAATGCCATCTAAATTCAAATCTTTGCTGATTTCATATTCATGATGAAATCGTGCGATTTGTTTAGAATTGGGATATTGGCTTTCTAGCGTTTTGATAATAACAGGGCAGTTATCATTGTTGCGATATCCCCGATAGACGATACTGTGAAAACCTTCGTAAATGGTTTCAGTTATGGTGTAATTTGTTAAATTCATATTGTGAATGGTGAATTATAAAACGAAGGGCGTTTTTTGGGCGTTTTTAGGAGTCCAACGCTTTAGCTTTGGGCGTTTTTAGGAGTCCAACGCTTTAGCTTTGGGCGTTTATTGGAGTTCAACGCTTTAACTTTGGGCGTTTAT
>JAGLHR010000348.1 GCA_023143415.1 Thiomargarita sp.
CTCATAACTGAACAACGTAGCACCTTCAACGCCTTGCCATTGGCTCTGGTACTAAATTCCTGATTTTATTATTATTTTCATCGTTCCCATCCTAAACAGACCAATCTTCCAAAATCAAGTTAGGGACTTTAGAAAAATCTTTCCGATTACGAGTGACAACTATGGCATTGATAGCCAATGCAATCGCGGCAATACGCAAATCTTGTCTTCCAATGCGTATTTTTTGCTTTTTTAAGGTTTCGTCGTGAGCGAAAGCCGTTTCATCAAAAGATAACCGTTTCTTGAGCGTCAACTTCACGACGATATGAAGTAATAGCCGTTTGAAATTCTTCCCAATTGGGATCATCCTTAAATACGCCCGCAAATTTTAGCGAAGGATGTTTTGTGATCTGTGATTGTGTGAATTGGGGTACAGAATCATTCTCTACGCTAGTATTGGTCTCGTTATTTTGTGTTTTTATCAAACGCAATAATTCTGGTAACTGCTCTGAAGGCAATTGCTCAATTAACTGATAGATATGCTGTTTTGTATCTGGTGCTAATATCGTTTTTGACAAATTCATGAGATTATCCTTGACTTCTGTGAAAAATATTTAGCTGAAATAAAGTCTCAAATCAAGCTGGATTAGCCCTACCAAGCCCTACCACCCAAAATTCGGTGTTGTTACTTAATCTGAAAAATAGTACAACAGATTAACGAAATAAACGGATTTTTGACTCACCAAACTCTGTTTGGTGAATTCAAGGACGATCTGCTCAATGACTTAATGAATTGTGGCTGGATCAGGCGCATAAGTGGTGATAATGTCATAACCAGACGAAAAATGGGTGAAATAGACCTTGGCAAAATACCTTCCGATTTACTGTTCTAATTGAGATTTGACATAGATAATTGAGATTCAGAGTAAAATGAATTGGTACGAATTTAATTCGAGCCAGGCCCTTTTCTTATTGTTATTTTAAGTGTGCCTCTATTGTATCAGCTGATAAATCTGCTCCACAATCCCATTCAACAAAATAACCCCCATTATTTACTTTTTTAAAAGAATTAACCTCTTTTAAAGAGGTAAATGCTTCTAAATCTAAATATGGAGTGACGTCAAATACACCCACTTTACCATCATCAGTAGTTATTTTAAGGGTATGATTAGCTATTAAAGGTTCAATTTCTTTAATTCTCATTGATCTAGCCCTTTAATTTTAAAAGGAACTTGACCATTTACAGCAAGTTCCCAATCCGCCAATAAATCTTCTTGATGAATTTCAATCCATGCAATGACTAACTTTTCTTTTTTTAATGGCAACGAGCCCGCTAATAATTTACCTTCTGGTATAGAATATACTGCTGACTTACCTTGATATTCTGCATGTATATGAGGAGTATGGTGTTTATCAGTATCTTTAAAGAACATCCTGATAAGAACACCATAAAACATAGATATTGTTGGCATGTTTAACTCGCCTTACTTAAATTTGGTTAGAAAAAAATAACGCCCAAGCTAAGCAGCGCGTTCGCGTCGGCTTTAGCCATGTAGGGTGGGCAACGAAAAGAGGTTGCCCACCTTATGGTTCACCTCTTATGCCGTTGCACAATAAAAAGACATTTTGCCCACCTACATGGTTGAATGGCATTGTACCAAGCCCTACCACCCAAGATTCGGTGTTGTTACTTGACGAATTTGGAATCTGAGAAAAAATCCAAAT
>JAGLHR010000349.1 GCA_023143415.1 Thiomargarita sp.
TTTTATATACAATCCTTGTAGTTACTCCTAACACCCATCCCTCCCAACTCAACTTAAAGCCCCAAGTCGAATGACAAGGGGCTTTTTTTATGATTGATGATATGAGATAATATTTTATTGAAGGTTTGCCCTTGTATTTAACCCGAAAAATGCTTATCAGATGAAAAATAATAAAAGAACTGCTCACAAATCAATTCAATGGTTGTCTTATAATAAATTCACCTTGCAAAAAGTGGTTGAATTATTTGAATTAAAAACAATAGAATCAGAGCATTTTTCATAAGGATATTGTTGTAGGGGCAATCCCTTGTGGTTGCCCTGAGTACAAAAACTCTAAAGAAGGCAAAAATGAATAACACTTTAATTTTAATTGATGGTTCCTCTTTTCTCCATCGCGCATTTCACGCCGTACCCCCTTTCAGCAACGCACAAGGTGTACCGACAGGGGCAATCTATGGCATCACAAAAATGCTTAAAAACCTGCGGCAGGATTATCAGCCTGTTTACGCCGCCGTTGTGTTTGATGCGAAAGGCAAAAATTTTCGTCACGAATTATATCCAGACTACAAAGCCAATCGTTCCTCTATGCCAGAAGAATTAGTTGCACAAATTCCGTTCACGTATGACATAGTACAGGCGTTAGGTTTTCCCTTATTAATAGAAAGCGGCGTTGAAGCTGATGATGTGATAGGTACTTTAGCTAAACAAGCAGAAGCGGAGGGTATGCAAACCGTGATTTTTACTGGCGATAAGGATTTTGCCCAATTAGTCAATCCCGCTATCACGCTCATTGATACCATGAAAAATACCCGCTTGGATGTGCAAGGCGTGATCGATAAATTTGGCGTACCGCCAGAATTAATCATAGATTACCTGAGTTTAGTCGGGGATACTGTAGATAATGTGCCGGGCGTTAAAAAAGTCGGTCCCAAAACAGCGGTTAAATGGCTGAAAACATACAGTAGTTTAAACGCAGTGTTGGAAAATGCTGATCAGTTTAAGGGCAAAATCGGTGAAAATTTGCGCGACGCTTTGCCCCTGATGCCCTTGACACGACAATTGTTAACCCTAAAATGTGATGTCTCCTTATCACAAAGCCCACGTCAATTGAAAGTAAATCCTTTTAATTTCAATAAGTTAAAAGAGATTTATACAGAATTAGAATTTAAACAGTTGTTGGCAGAATTACCTAAAATCCCTAATTCCCCTTTGATAGAAGCTTCGCAGGTTGAAAAAGCGAAAGAAGCGGATATTGAAAAAGCGGATATTCCTCAAAAACAATATCACACGATCCTCACACAAACCGCTTATGATGACTGGTTAATCCGTCTTAACGAAGCAACGCTATTTGCCTTTGATACCGAAACAACTGGCTTAGATTATCTTGACGCTCAAATTGTCGGCGTATCATTTGCGGTACAAGCAGGAGAAGCCGCTTATGTACCCCTTGCCCATGATTATTTAGGTGCGCCCAAACAACTCTCGCGTGAAAAAGTCTTAGCCGCACTCAAGCCCTTACTGGAAAATCCTGAGAAAACCAAAGTCGGGCAAAATCTCAAATTCGACGCACTTATGCTCGCCAATCATGGTATTCATTTACAGAACAGTGTGTTTGATAAGATGTTTGACACGATGCTGGAATCTTATGTACTAAACAGCACCGCGACACATAATCTTGACGCACTCGCCAAAAAACACCTCAAATTAGAAACCGTTCAGTTTGAAGAAATTGCGGGTAAGGGAAAAAAACAACTGCCATTTAGTCAAATTCATTTGGAACAAGCCGCTCCTTATGCAGCAGAAGATGCTGACATCACGCTACAACTGCATAAAAAATTATGGGAACAACTCCAGAATACCCCAAAATTGGTGCAGATTTTCACCGATTTAGAAATGCCCTTAATTCCCGTATTAATGCGTATGGAACGCAACGGCGTAAAAATAGATGCGGTGCAACTTCATAAGCAAAGTACAGAATTAACAACGCGCTTGCAACAGCTTGAACAAGAAGCTTATGTCATAGCAGGCTGTGAATTTAACTTAAATTCCCCTAAACAACTTCAACAGATTCTATTTGAAAAACAAAAGTTGCCGATTCTGAAAAAAACGCCCAAAAAAGAACCATCGACAGCCGTTGACGTTTTAGAGGAATTAGCCATTGATTATCCGCTGCCCAAATTGATTTTAGAATACCGTAGCCTGAGCAAATTAAAATCCACCTACACCGATGCGCTACCTCAACAAATCAATCCAAAAACAGGGCGAGTACATACTTCCTATCAACAGGCAGTGACGGCAACAGGGCGACTTTCTTCCAGCAATCCCAATCTCCAAAATATCCCCATTCGCACCAAAGAAGGGCGGCGTATTCGTCAAGCCTTTATCGCGCCAAAAGGCTATCATTTATTAGCCGCGGATTATTCACAAATTGAACTCCGCATCATGGCACATTTGTCTCAAGACGAAAAATTACTCGCCGCTTTTGCAACGGGCGAAGATATTCACAAAGCCACCGCATCCGAAGTTTTTGAAACGCCCATTAATGAAGTCACGTCAGAACAACGCCGCAATGCGAAAGCCGTCAATTTCGGACTCATCTATGGTATGCAAGCCTTTGGTTTAGCAAAACAATTAGGCATCGAACGGCGCAAAGCGAAAAGTTATATTGACACCTACTTTGCTCGTTATCCTGGTGTCAAAACCTACATGGAAGAAACGCGAGAATTAGCTAAAAAACAGGGCTATGTAGAAACGATATTTGGGCGGCGTTTATATCTGCCCGAAATTAACTCGCGCAATCATCAGCGGCGGCAACATGCAGAACGCACTGCTATCAACATGCCCCTCCAAGGCACTTGCGCCGACTTCCTGAAAAAAAGTTTATTATCCATAGATCATTGGATTCAAAAAAGTGGTTTAGACGTACAATTAATCTTGCAGGTTCACGATGAACTTGTACTAGAAACGAATGATGCTATTTTAGACGAAGTCAGTGCCGTTATCAGTGAAACCATGAAAGAAGCCACTCTGCCGATTAATGTTCCGGTGAATATTGGTATTGGAAAAAATTGGGAACAAGCGCATTAAATTTTAATTCTCCGATTTTTGGTTAATTTTGGAGTTCGTTGGTTCAAGCCAATACTTAGAAACCGATTTTTTTGAAAACACTCGGTTTCTAAGTACTCAGGTGGCATTACTTTTAAAATCGTTATTTCTTCTTAAAGAAATATTCTAACCTTTCATTCATTTTAATATTACGCTCATTTTTTCTCCTTAAAATTCCATCCGATCCTTTACTGCTAATATAAAATTTTTCTTGAGGCGTATTCTGAACAATATTAAAAATATTGCCCTTTAAAATATTATTAGAGGTGAGAGATACATTCAAATAATGATCAAAATTAAGTGGTATAAAATCATTATCAAATAAAAATAACTTGAAATTTTTATTCTGTATTGTAGGGGTGATAATATCACCCATATTGGAGTTCTTTTTTATGCGATTGATTTGATTTCCAATCCATCTGACAACAGGAATAGCCCATGAATTACCTACAGCTTGGTATCTGTTTGTATCTCTATTATTAGGACTAGATGTATAACCATCAGGAAACCCCATTAATCTTTCACATTCCAGCGGAGTCAATCTTCTCACTTTATCATTTTGTGCAATATATAATGATCCATTATATGCTGCTGCATTTCCATTCCATTTTGTTCCATAAGCAGTATATAGACAGTCGGTATATTCTCTAAAGACTTCAAACTTATTGCTGTCTATGTATTGTATATTTGAAAACTCTATTTTGTCGTTATCACAACTAGAAAATAAAGAAAGTTCATTCTCTTTATTATTATTGGATTCAATGTATGTGTTCTTTTTATAACTGAATAATTCTTCTGAATATTTTGTCTGTTCAAATAAAATTGATTTGGGATCGATATTAGTATTTGTTGCAATCAAAAATAGCCGTCTTCTTTGTTGAGGCAATCCAAAATATTTTGCGTCTAACACACGCCAAGCAAGATTTCTGTTTTTGCCATACAAAACACCTGACAATGACCATTTTCTTGAAGGTAATTCTTCATCTAATCCTGCTAATTCAGAAATAAATATTCCAAAAGCATTTGTTTTATCTTTTAGTACTCCCTCTACATTTTCCCATAGAACAATTGACTCTCCTTTACCATTACTTTTTCTTTTTTTGTCAATTGCATCTGCAATTTCAATAAATTTTAGTGTCAGCTGACCTCTCGTATCATTTAAACCCTGCTTCCATCCTGCTAAAGAAAATGCTTGACAGGGAGTTCCTCCGCAAAGCATCTCAGGTGCTTCGATAACACCTGATTCAATTAAATCTGGCAAATCATTCATGTCTCCATGATTTGGTATATCAGGATAATGGTGCTTTAGTACTCGTGAAGGAAAATCGGCAATTTCAGAAAACCAAGATGCCTCAAACCCTAATGGTGTCAATGCAACACTAGCTGCCTCTATCCCTGAACATACACTACCAAACTTCATGATATGCCTCCTTTGACAATAATTCACTGATGTGACGCAAAGCGATTCTATTCGAGCTTAGAAATCTAGGCTAAAGTTTTTTCTTCAAAAAAACTTTAGCCTAGTACATTGTCAAGCTAATTTTGACGGGTAGCTTTAGACCTGACAGGTTTTGGAAACCTGTCAGGTCTTTTTGTATCACCAGACAAATTCAAATTGACAATGTACTAGATTCGATTTTTTTGTTCTGAATCAGAATTTCTCAAACCTCGTTTCGCCGCTTAGAAATCCGATTTTTTTTTAAAAATCGCTTAAACATCTTGGAAACATAATGCGTCACATCAGTTAATTCGTTAGACTTGATGATCAAGTTTTTAGTCTTTCAACAATAACTAAAGGGCATTTTTTGGAGTACATTCGATTCGAGGTTTAAGTTACCGAAAAAACTTAAACCTCGACTCTCGAATGCTTTAGCTTTGGGCGTATTGGAGTTCAACGCTTTAGCTTTGGGCGTGTTCAACGCTTTAGCTTTGGAACAGTGGTATTAAGTCGCCAAAGCTGAAGCGTTGGACTCCAGAATGTATTTTTAACACTTTGATTTTAAATAAGTTTTAAATTGATTTCGCCTATTCTGTCTGTTGGGTAACGAAAAAACTTG
>JAGLHR010000035.1 GCA_023143415.1 Thiomargarita sp.
AGGACTTACGCATTGACAAACTAAAAAAAGTATGTTCTCTATAAAAATCATATAGTTATAAAACATAATGACTTAATTAAATTGGTGAAAATTGTCAAAATGACAAAATACAAATTTTGTAACACGTTGTATTTAAACAGTTTCATAAAATACTTCTCTTGTCAATGCGTAAGTCCTATTGTGTAAAAATTTTTATCTTTTTATAATGTTTCAAAAGAGAAAACCATTATTTGAATTATAATATCGAATTGTTAATTTGTATATCATTTATTGATTGAAAAAATCTAAGGATATTTTTGTCGTTTTTTTAAAAACATGTTAATATGACTTCTTTCTAAGAATGGATTAAAAACGATTTAATCGTTTAGACAAATTATTACATCTATTATGATGTAAAAACCTGTTAATTTCGAGACTAAAAATTTAGCCTCGAATGGAGTTTGTAAAAATTATGGCTGTTTCAGAACAAATTAAAAGTCAGTTTATTGAGTACATCGCACTTCAAGCATTTGATGATCAATATATTGATCGCCAAGAAGAGAAACGAATTCTTGAAGTGGGCGTAAAAAATGGCATGAGTGTAGATGAAAGTTTGTCCCTCATTCGCCAAGTGTCTTTGCAAAAGGGTTTGGTTATCGAAAGAGATGCCGAGGAACAGGCTAAAGAATTTCTTGAAAAAGCGGCAACTAATGATGGAAAGGTGACTAAAAAGGAATTTGGAGATACTGTCGCGCTGTTCAAAAAAGCGAGCAAGGGCAAAATTCCTGAACATGAAATGAAACTGCGCTTAAAGAGAATGATGGAAGATAATGGTTGGAAAGCCAAAGAAGGAGGCTTGTTTGGCTCAAAGTGGTATTCTGCGATAGAAGGGACTTGTTAATCAGCAAGGTTTCCGAACTTAATTTGCACAGGAGTATTATAAATGGCAGTTTCAGATGAAGTCAGAAAGGCTTTTGTTGATTTCATTATGCTTCAAGTCTTTGATGATCAATATATTGATCGTCAAGAGGAGAAGAAAATCCTTGAGGAAGGAATTAAGAAAGGGATGGGCGTAGATGAAGGGCTTACTATTATGCGACAAGTCGCCCTGGAAAAAGGGATCGCTCTTGAAAGAGATGCCGAAGAACGCGCTAAGGAAACATTAGAAGCTTTTGCTACCAATGATGGCAAAGTGGATAAAAAGGAATTTGAGGATGCCGTCGCGATCTTCAAAAAACACAGCAAAGGTAAAATACCCGAGCCTGAGTTGAAAAGGCGGCTCAAAAAGATGATGCTGGAAAACAATTGGAAAGCCAAAGAGGGTGGTTTCTTTGGTTCAAAATGGTTTTCTGCGATTTGAAGAAGAAAAGCAATGATTCAGCCTTGAAATAAATTGATCGCAGCTCTCGCTCGAAACTTCGTTTCAAGGCTGAAAGCTAAAGTTTGCTAAGACTGAAAAAAGACTAAGTCGTTTAACTGGCTTTAGCCTGCTTGAGTTGTTAGCCTTGAAATTAATTTCAATGGCGAACAGAATTAAATGGATTAAGATGGAACTATTCAAACGTATCCTTTTCACATTGCGGATGTTGCACCGTTATCGTCATGCCTTAGCAAAAATTGATTCTACAACTCCCCGCCAAACATATCAAATTTCACCAACCAATCTTAAACATAATGGCATCAAAGTTTTAGTATTAGACTTTGATGGTGTATTGGCAGCGCATGGTGAGGCACTGCCCAATCAAGAATTACAGCCATGGTTGCACGACTGTGTTAACACCTATGGTTCGACACAAGTTTTTGTTTTATCAAATAAACCTTTGCAGAGTCGAATAAATTATTTTAATCAGCTTAAAATACGGTGCATTGCTGGTGTGAAAAAGAAACCTTATCCCGATGGCTTACAAAAAATTATCGCTTTAACGGGGCAATCTCCAGAAACAGTGATGTTAGTGGATGATAGACTTTTGACAGGGTGTTTGGCTGCTTGTATTGCTGGCAATTCTGTGACGCTGATTACTCGCCCTTATGTCTCTCTGTCTAAACGCCCAATACAAGAATTGTTTTTTATGACGCTACGATTTTTGGAGCGTTACATTGTACAGTGGATTGCTAGATTTTAAGTTTTTAAGTACTCAGTCTTAAAGCGTTGTATTCCAAATTTCAAAGCGAAGGAATGTGCATAAAATAAAATCGACAAATAAACCTGACAGGTTTGAAGCAACGTTGTAGAAATTATTTTGTGCATGTTCCTAAAGCATTCAGGATTTGAATTTTTCTTCAAAAAACGTACTCCATTCGCATTTCAAAGTGAGTCATTAAATTTTTAATCTCCACTATAATTTTTGCTATTCAAATAAATATTCAATTTCCTTTAAATGCCTTTCTAAAGAAAGTGATAACATTGAAGAAATCGTAAACAAAGTCGCTAATACATTCAAATTTGAATCCGCATCACAGGCGGCACGAATGCGTTCCAAAAAATGATAATTTAAAGTTTGCATTTCTTTAAAATGTTTTTTCAAACCTTCAAATTCCAAATCAATATGGCCCTCTTTTTTATAGACATAATATTGGTGCAATAAATAAGAGGAAGTTACCCGATAAACTGTTTCATCCAAGGAGGCAAAGGGTAAATGATAATATGCCATACCACGCATGTGGAATAAAAGGGGACACGCACTGCTTGCCATCACAAATCCAATCAAAGCTCTTAAACCTGTTTGTGCATCGGCTCGTTTAAAATATTCACGTTCAGGCGTTATGACATGAATATCCACCTCTTTACAAGAAAAAATTTCCTTAAATCCCAAAACAATTTCATGGGCATCAATAGCAACGGGGCAATGTGAATCTTTATCAAGATTTAATGGACAATTGGGGCATTGGTGAAAATCTAACTGAGTCCAATTAGGATATAATTTTTTGTCTAAAAAATGTCCACGAGTTCTATCAAAATCTATTTTGTACTGTAAAACTTTCCCATCATCCAGAGTAAAAGTATATTCAATAAACATAATTGTTTGTTCATCATACGAAAATCAATTAAAAATATTTTTGTAACTACTCAGCCCCCTCGTTCCCAAGCTCCAGCTTGGGAATGCCTGTCGCGACGCTCTGCGTCGCGGGACGCTCTGCGTCCCTGAGCTAGAGCTTGGGAACGAGAGGTGGGGTGAAATTGATTTTAAGGCGGAGTAGTTACATATTTTTTATTTTACGTAACTACTCAGGGCAACCATAAAGGATTGCCCCTACAACAATCTTCTTATGAAGACTGACGAAAATATTCATCGGGCAATCCCTTGTGGTTGCCCTGAGTAGTTGCAAATCTGATGTAGGGGCAATCCCTTGTGGTTGCCCTGAGTACAAATGTTTTAGCTTTGAACACAAATTTTAAAAGATGCGAATCTTATGCCAATAGTCATTTTAAGCGACGTTTTTTCAACACTTTTTGAGAAAAACTTGAACTTTAAAATCAGAATTTTTGAACTTAAAAACTGATGTTACGCACTATGTTTC
>JAGLHR010000350.1 GCA_023143415.1 Thiomargarita sp.
GGCAATCCTTTATGGTTGCCCTGTTACATTCATTTTTTCACTCTTCACTCACTTAAAATGCAACGTCGTTATTTCATTAGTTTATTAGGGTTATTAGGCGTAAGCGGATTATCCGTTTATAGTTTTAACAAGTTTAAAACATTTAAATATTGGCCAGACAATAATCAATTTTTTAACAAATGCTTAGATAGTCAATTACCTGAAAAATTGGCCAAGCATGAAGTCATATTATCCGCTTTTGATGGTATTGACAGCACACAAGTCTGGGATGGGCATGTTCACTTAATAGGTGTCGGCGATTCTGACAGCGGTATTTGGATTAATCCCCGTTCACGAAATATGTTATATTTCAAAGATTATGCACAATTTCGCTTTTATCTAAACGCTTCATGTCCATCACCTCATAAGTCAATAGATGAAGGGTTTGTGGCTCGTTTAAAAAGTTTACATTGGGGGCAACGAGAATCACATTTTGTCTTGTTAGCATTCGATTATACTTACAATGAGCAAGGCAAACGTCTCCCTGACAAAACGGCCTTTTACACGCCAAATAGTTACGCTGCGCGTATTCACAAACAATCACCAAACACTTTTGAATGGTTAGCTTCCATTCATCCCTATCGAAAAGACTGTGTTGAAGCATTGGAAAAAGCGATTTTTGATGGAGCAAGGGGGGTCAAATGGCTGCCACCTGCTCAAGGTATAAATCCTGCGTCACCACTCTGTGATCGTTTTTATAAAGCACTGGCTTATTGGGATATACCTTTATTATGTCATGGTGGCGAAGAACGTGCAGTCAATGGTGCTCAAATTCAAGAATACGGTAATCCTTTACTATTACGAAGGGCTTTAGATCAGGGAGTCAAAGTCGTTATTGCACATTGTGCTTCATTAGGGACTAATCGTGATATTGATAAAGGATCAAATGGACCTATTACACCCAATTTCGAGTTATTTAGCCGCCTGATGGACGAAGTTCGTTATGAAGGACGCTTGTTTGCTGACATTTCTGCCATCATACTCCAAAGTCATTTATCATGTATAAAAACACTGATTACTCGCATCGACTGGCATCACCGCTTACTTTATGGGTCTGATTACCCACTTCCTGCGGTAATACCGATTATTTCTTTGAAATTACTTCAAGAAAAACAGTATATTACTGCTGAACAAGCCAAAATATTAGAAGAAGTGCGCGAACATAATGCCCTATTATTTAATTTTGTACTGATGCGTCATTTACAAGTGGAAGGGCAACGTTTTAGCATTCCTGTTTTTCATACACGCTCACTGTGGACAGGTACGAGGAGATGAATGGTGAATGGTGACTGTTAAATTACCCCCTCGTTCCCAAGCTCTAGCTCTCATCGTTATACATAAGT
>JAGLHR010000351.1 GCA_023143415.1 Thiomargarita sp.
CGCTCTACCCACCCTACATTTTCTACATTTTCATTTAGGAAAAAAAATGACTCAAAAATTTAATGTCGCAGTCGTCGGTGCAACAGGCGTGGTTGGCGAAACCATGATTTCTATTCTGGAAGAGCGTAATTTCCCAGTAGATAATCTATATCCCTTAGCCAGCGAACGTTCAGCAGGGCAACGGATAAAATTTAATGGCAAATACTTCGTTGTGGGCAATTTAGAAGAATTTGACTTTTCCAAAGCAGAAATTGGTCTTTTTTCAGCAGGCGCGTCAGTTTCAGCGATTTATGCCAAAAAAGCGGGTGAAGCGGGCTGTATCGTTATAGATAACACATCAGAATTTCGCAGAGACAAAGATATACCCCTCGTCGTGCCAGAAGTCAATCCACACGCCATACAACATCATAAACCACGCAATATTATCGCCAACCCCAACTGCTCCACCATACAAATGCTGGTTGCCCTTAAACCCATTTATGACGCTGTCGGGATTGAACGAATTAACGTCGCAACCTATCAATCCGTCTCAGGCTCAGGTAAAAATGCCATCGAAGAGCTTGCGACACAAACGGCGGCAATACTCAATGGCAAACCCATTACAACCCAAGTTTATCCTAAACAAATCGCTTTTAATTGCCTACCACATATTGACATTTTCATGGAAAACGGTTATACAAAAGAGGAAATGAAAATGGTTTGGGAGACTCAAAAAATTTTTGAAGATGACTCCATTTTAATCAACCCCACCACCGTCCGTATCCCCGTATTTTACGGACACTCCGAAGCAGTAAACATTGAAACCCGTGAAAAAATCAGCGTAGAAAAAGTACGCGAACTCATGAAAAATGCACCAGGCATTGTCTTGATGGATGAAAAAAAACCAGGCGGTTATCCCACTGCTGTTACCGAAGCGGCTAATAAAGACCCTGTTTTTGTAGGGCGTATTCGCAAAGATATTTCTCATCAGCGTGGACTTAATTTATGGATAGTTTCTGACAATATTCGCAAAGGGGCAGCCCTAAACAGTGTCCAAATTGCAGAAATTTTGATAAAAGATTATAATTTGAAACAGACAGTACAAGTCTAAAAAATGAAAATTCAATAATATCCTTTCGAGGCTAAAGTTTTTTTAAAGAAAAAACGCCTCGAAGAGCTTTAGTTTTTTAAGGATAAAACCTCGAAAACTAAACCTTGGCTATTCAAATTTCGGAAATGATTAAAGCCTCATTCCTAACTGAAGAATCTCAATATTAATTACTGATGTTACGCAAAGCG
>JAGLHR010000352.1 GCA_023143415.1 Thiomargarita sp.
TCATCGTTATAAGTCAAAAATCGTCAAAAGTAGGGTGGGTAGAGTGAAACGAAACCCACCATTTGGTTCGGTGGGTTTCGCTCTCGCTCTACCCACCCTACAAAAAAACATTTTAAATCAAATACTTAAATACTTATGTATAACGATGAGCGCCAGCGCGTGGGAACGAGAAAATGATTATCAACATAAGAGGAGAACAATCATTATGCCTAATTTTAAGTTTAGTAAGCTCAAAAAACCTTTACTGGGTGCCGCTTTGTTGAAAACTGCCCCAGTACTGATGGGAAAGGGAGGAAGTGGAGAAAATGTCGGAAAATTAGACCAACTTGGCGTTAACCATCTGATTTTAGAAGAAACGCCGGGTTATGGAGCCATAATATGTACGCCCAAAGAGGTTGAAACTGCCCCAACCAGTAAGTCAGCGTCTCAATGGATGCCTTCCGATCTGATAGTAGCCGTTAATCCTTTTGAAACCTCATATATTGAAATCGTTTTCAGTGTGCGTGAGATATTAGCAAAGAGTAAAGATCATGTTTTGTTACTGGTTTACAGTCAGAAATTAATGCCATCTCCAGAGATATTGACACCCAAATCCATCAACAAATTTCAACTGGATATCAATACGTTAGAAGTTCTGGGATTCTATGGTATTCCTGCTCAACGTATGTATCCTCAACAATCAACACGTATAGGGACGGCTAATCCGGCACCTCACTCAATAATGTCATTTAGCGTAAACTTGGATTCAAGTAGATTAATGTATTATATAGAAAGAAGGGAAAGCATCTATTTACAAGCTGCATTGCTGTCACGTTCTAACTTTGAGGCGGGCCGCTTTGAAACCATGATTCTGTCTGAAGTTGATGTTATCCGTTTTGTATTAAATGAATGTCCAGAAGATAGGCCAGATTTTGCTGAAAGTGTAATTCCGGGAGCAGTTTTTACAAAATAGCGAGTGTAGGTGCGTCCCCATTTTCAGGTTCCCATGCGCCAGCGTTTTTCTGGTTCCCAAGCGCCGGTGTCAATGCCATTAAGCCATGTAGGGTGGGCAACGTGGTTGCCCACCACTTTTTTCTCGTTCCCACGCTCCAGCAAGCGTAGCATGGGTAAATTGATGGATTGATGAATCATCGTAGGGTAGATAGAGCGACAGCGAAACCCACCATTTAATTTCCTTATTCTATTTATCTTTATGATTCTTGCGTGTTTGCCTTTGCTAGAATTTGAGTTTTTGCTAAACATGGTTTACCATCAAAAATAATGAAAAGTTCTGATATTATTAAGCGATTAACTAAAGAAGGTTGGTTCAAAGTGGGAGGCAAAGGTGATCGAGGTTTTAGTTTTTTGAAAAAAAACTAAAACCTCGATCATGAAAAATTTAAACATCCTAATAAATCTGGTCATGTTGTGGTACCACACCCACGTAAAGATATTGCGGTAGGTACTTTGCGTAATATTTATCGTCAAGCGGGTTGGAAATGGAGGTAAAAACAATGCTTTATCCAATTTATGTTCATCAAGGTGATGAAGAACATGCTCATGGTGTAACTATTCCCGATTTCCCAGGTTGTTTTTCCGCCGCCGATAATTGGGATGAATTGCCAACTATGGTTCAAGAAGCAATTGAACTTTATTGTGATGGTGAAGAACTGGAGCTACCCAAACCAAGTTCTTTAGATAAACTGACCAAAGATAATAAATATCAGGGAGGAGTTTGGATCATGTTAGATATTAATATCTTTAAATTAAATTTAAAACCAGTGCCAATCAATATTTCCCTACCTTCCCAATTAATTTCACATATTGATACCTATACGCATCATCATCAAATGACTCGTAATGATTTTCTGACCAGGGCGGCACAAGAAATGTTATCAAAATAATAGAAATAATTGGGGTCAGCCAGGTAGGGTGGGCAACCACGTTGCCCACCACTTTTTTAATGAGGAAGCCGTTGCACGAAAAGGACTTTGCCCACCCTACATACTCATTTTAGAACCTCAATAAGTACCGAAACATTGTCAGATATTTTATTCGCCGCTCAGAAACCAAGCCATGTAGGCATGTAGGCCGTTGCACCGTCTTTTTGGTGCAGCGGCTTCCTCATTAAAAAAGTGCCGTTGCACCAAATTTGCCCACCCTACATACATACTTCAGCGTGGGAACAAGAGGATAACTATACATCGTATCATTTTTTGATTTCCAGAGGCGAGTTAGTCACATTATAAAAGGAGAAGTCTGATGAGTCAAACTATTCGTGCGAGTGACATTTCATTACATCACTTGGAAACCCAATTTGATCTTCAGCTTGCCGCTGATGATCAATTTTTTTCTGAATGGCAAACGGAACTGCCAGAAATAACCGATTTAGATAAACAAGTTATGGATCAAGTGAAAGCGAGTTATTTTAACTTAGTTAAATATCCACCATTACTTGAAGATACGGTTAAAATGGCAGTATTAGGACCCGTGTTAAATTTTGCCGGTTTTTATTTGTATCCTCTTCATACGAAATCAGAATATTCGGTCAAAGTCTCCAATAGAGATGGCGATGTGATTGTTGAAGGGAAAATTGATGTTTTGGTTTTGAAAGATCAATTTTGGGTGATGGTTATAGAATCAAAACAAGCGGCTTTTTCTATTGAAGCGGGACTGGCACAAATATTAGCTTACATGTTGGCTAATGAGAATCAAGAGAAACCTTGCTTTGGCATGATAACAACCGGTGGCAGTTTTGCCTTTATCAAATTAGTCAAAGGAAATACGCCAGAATATGGTTTATCTCGGGTGTTTGAACTTCGGAATCCGGGCAATGAGTTATATACGGTTTTAGGCGTATTGAAACGGCTAGAGCAAGTGGCATTATCATAGCAGGAAATAAGCTAAATACCTGTATATATTGGATATCTTTCTCGTTCCCACGCTGGAGCGTCAATGCCATTAAGTTAAGGGCAGACAGTGCCACCCATACAAAACCCCGCGTATTCTGTGCTTGTAGGGGCGAACCTGCGTGTTCGCCCTTAACTTAATGGCATTGACGCTTCAGCGTGGGAATGTCTTCTTTGACGCTCCATCGTCAAGTTTATTAGCCATGTAGGGTGGGCAACTTTGGTGCAACGGCACTTTTTTAATGA
>JAGLHR010000353.1 GCA_023143415.1 Thiomargarita sp.
ATTGATTTCAAGGCTGAGTAGTAACCAAATTCAATACGTTAAAGATTAGTAACGACTTAACGGTTAGCCTTGAAATTGATTTCAAGGCTGAGTAGTTACAATACGTTAAGAATTATAGCCTGGAGACTAAAAAAAACCTCCTTAATATCCACAAAATAAACATAGAACAAATAAATAGACAACCAAAAAAAAGTCGCCTGATAACGTCCAAATTTACGTTCAAAGATAGCCTGAGATTGCCAATTTTCACTCACTTTCAAAATAAGATCATTGACTTTATTTTGAAGTAAATGATAGTTGTTTTCGAGATGATGCACCTTTTTTGGGAATTTATCACCCTTGTCAAACAACTGTTCACTCTTGACATGTTCCACAGCATGGCTGTTTTGTTCTTGAGCATGGCTGTTTTGTTCTTGAGCATGGCTGTTTTGTTCTTGAATCTTGGCTTTCTGCTCTTGAATCTTGGCATCCTGCTCTTGAATCTTGGCATCCTGCCTTATAATCTCGGCTTTCTGCTCTTGAATCTTGGCATTCTGCCTTATAATCTCGGCTTTCTGCTCTTGAATCCTACTAGCATTCGGCTCATCAATCATATTGAATTTCTGTTCATAATGCTTATGAACTTTCTCCGTCTTATGAACTTTCTCCATCTTATGATGAGCTTTCTTCGTTTCTTGAACTTTCTCCGTCTTTTGAGTTTCTTCAACGTTTTTTTGAAGAAACAACGACGAAAAAACAAATTTCAAAAAGAGAATAATGAATCTTACTGTTTGAAATATTAAAAATAATAAAATAACATTCAGTATCAAAAAGAAAAAAATCGGTTTCATCAATTTAATCTCCTATTTAAAATCAGATTATGCACGCATTCACCACCTATCAAAATCTTACCACAGAACTGGAAAAAATTATCACAGGGCAATCTCGCGCAATAAGAAAACTATTAGCCGCTTTTGCCAGTGGTGGACATGTTTTACTAGAAGATTTACCCGGCACGGGTAAAACCACATTAGCTAAAGCATTGGCGCAATCCCTTCAAATGGACTTTCAGCGCATTCAATTTACCCCAGATTTATTACCTTCAGATATTTTAGGTGTTTCCATTTTTGATCAACGCAGCCAAAATTTTAGTTTCCATCAAGGTCCCATATTTACTGAAATTTTACTGGTGGATGAAATTAACCGCGCTTCTCCAAGAACACAATCTGCCCTATTAGAAGCGATGGGCGAAAAACAAGTCAGTATAGACGGCAAAAGACATTCACTCAGTGAATCATTCTTTGTCATTGCCACCCAGAATCCCATAGAATTTCATGGAACATATCCGCTACCGGAAGCACAAATGGATCGCTTTGCCATGCGCTTTAGCTTAGGCTATGTCAGTGCAGAAGAAGAAGTTGCGATTCTCTCAGTACAAGAGACAAACACGCTCGAAGCAGTTGCCAATCAAGAAGAGATTCATACACTAAAACAAGCTGTTCAAGCAATACGAATCAGTGATGAATTAAAACGTTACATTGTTGACTTAGTCAGCGCAACCCGCACAGCAACAGGAGTACAAATGGGCGCAAGTCCACGCGCCTCATTGACTTTGATGAAAGCAGCCCAAGCTCTCGCCTTATTTGACGAAATCGCTTATGTCACCCCTGAACATATCCAAGAAATCGCCGTGCCAGTTATTGCCCACCGCTTGAAGATTGATTCACAGGCTTATTTTAGTGGATTAAGTGGTGAAAATGTCGTGGAAGAGATTTTACGGGAAATTGATGCGCCTATTTAAAGGAATAAAATATCAGAGGTTTTGAAAACCTCTGAGGTTTTTATGACAATTTGGGTATAATAAATAGCGATTCTTACCAAAGTAAGGAATGAGAATTTAATCATATTTCCCCTCGTCCCCTCGTTCCCAAGCTCCAGCTGACGCAGAGCGTCGCGACAGGCGTTCCCAAGC
>JAGLHR010000354.1 GCA_023143415.1 Thiomargarita sp.
TATATTATTTCCTGCGTCGTCCCTAGCTCGAAACGAGGTTTAAGAAATCCGATTTTTTCAAAAATCGGATTTCTAATAAAACCATTAACCATTAACCATTAACCATTAACCATTCGCCTCTTTGCGTAGCAAATGGTTCAATATCGGTGGTGTCAACAACGTTGTCAAAATTACCATGATGATGACGACTGAAAACAACTCCTCACTAATCACGCCAAGTTGTTTACCTATCATGGCAAAAATCAGTCCGACTTCACCACGAGGAGCCATACCCCAACCAACGATATATTTATTGACAGGTCCAGCAACCATGCCAGCCGCTAATTTTCCGATAAAAGCCACCAAAGTAATCACTAAAGCAATACCTAACACTTTTGGATCCGATAAGGTTTTTAAATCGACTTGCATCCCCGTCACGACGAAAAACAGCGGCACTAAAAAATGTCCAAGCGGTTCAACTAAACGATCCAGATGATGTTTATCATGTACATTCAAAACTTTTTTCACTTCTTGCTTGGTTTTTTCATCCGCGCCTTCCACTGCTTTTTCTATGGAAGTATTAATAGCGGGAGTCGCAAATCTTTGAAAATGAACAGGTTCTAACATTAAACCTGCGGCAAAAGCACCCACGATGGGGGCAAGCCCTGCTAAATGAGCGAGATAGGCAAAAATCAAGCAAAAGCTGATGGCAATAGTGAACTTCATGCCAATTCCAGTATGAATCAAAGAAAAGAATTGCCCGATTCGAGGAGCTAATAACTGCCCCAAAAAGAGTGCGCCCACAAGGAATAATATCGCTTTCGTTGTTATCCAAGTTATCTCACCTGTACTGACGACACCCGTCACCACAATGGCTGAAACAACAGCCAAAATAATTAATCCCATCACATCATCAATGACAGCCGCGCCTAACACAATCTGCGCTTCGCGGGTTTGCAACTTACCCAAATCACGGAATACGCGCCCAGTAATACCAACAGATGTGGCTGTGAGGGTTGCGCCTAAGAATAAATAGGCATTCGTATCCAATCCTGGCATCAGCCATATACCAGCGACATAGCCAAGCCCAAAAGGAACAACTACACCAACTATCGCAACCAAAAAGGCTCTGAATCCCACTTTACGCATTTCATCAATATAGGATTCCAAACCAATTTGAAATAACAGAATCACCACACCTAATTCCGCAAGGAATAAAATGATCTGATCATGCTTGACAGGATCAAACACCCCTAAACCAACAAGGGCGAGGTTTCCTAACACAACACCCATGATCAACTCGCCCAACACCGCAGGTTGTTTCCATTTCTCAACCAAACTGCCTATTTTTGCCAATAGGAGTAAAACAGCAATCCATAAAAAAGCATTAGGGATAGCTGCATTTCCGCCACTCGCAGATACTGTGGAGGGTAAAAACAAAACTAGGATTAATGGATAAAACCATCGAGAACGCTCTTGAAAATAATCGCGTAAATTTTTTCTCATCAACATATTCCTCAAAATAAAGGGTAAAAAGTGATAAATTATTATTAAAAATAATATTTTAACAGATAAAAGTGCTATTTAGTCAATTTAAAAACCTCTGAGGTTTGATTTCAACTATTTTTAAGTCAAAAAATGTTAAAATATTTTGTTCTATATCTCACTAATATTTCACCCAAACACAATACAACTACAAGGATTATTTATAAAAAAGGATACGCTGTATTTTATTAACTCTTTGATTTATAAAGTTATTTTATTTATCCTTTATTATATACAATCCTTGTAGTTATTACTTCCTGTGTTGATGAGTATACTTTAACTAAAAATTTTGGTAACGACTCAGGGCAACCACTCAGGCAACCACAAGGGATTGCCCCTACATCAGAATATTTTTGTCAGTCTTCATAAGAATATTTCAG
>JAGLHR010000355.1 GCA_023143415.1 Thiomargarita sp.
CCATTTCCAAATCTGAAGGTTTGGATTCCAAGGCTTAACTTAATGACATTGAGTTTTCGTAGGGTGGGCAATGTCTTTTTGGTGCAGCGGCGAAATTGAGATGTGGCGTTGCACGAAAAGGACCTTGCCCACCCTACATTTCTACATTTCTGATTCAACAACTTACAACGAGGTTCTAATTAATGGCACATTTAGCGACAGAACAATTAGCTCAATTATCGGAACAGGTAGAAGAGCAATTAGCAGAACTGAAAAGTTCGGCTTTATTGCGGAAAGGCGAAGAGGATAAAATTGAAGAATTCTCCAAGCAACGGCAAGCGATTGAGAAAACCACCGAAGAAAATGCTGATCGCTTTCTACAGAAATTTGCCAAACAATCCAAAGAGGTGATTTGTAATGCAAACAGCGACTTACATAAACAATATGAAGCGTTTGGTGGTTTAAAAAAGGATGAAGTTCTCGACAAGTTTGCTGCCCTGTTAGCCGTTTCAGGATTTTCTGGGGTAGCGGTGAATGTATTAACGGTGGCAATCACGGTGTATTTTTTGCATATTGGCATTAAAAAATTCACTGAGAAATATTGTGGTTAATGATGAATTCTGTGCAATTCAAGAAATCCGATTTTTTTGAAACAAATCGGATTTCTAAAATCGTTTATTAATATTGAATGGTTGCGGTGGGTTTCGTTTCACTCTACCCACCCTACTACTTTACTCAAGGAAAAACAACATGGAATATCCCTTAACCGAAAAAATCGGTAATCCAGATTTATTCGTTGGTAGGAAAACCGAATTTACTCGAATTAATAAGTGGCTATCTATGATACCTCATAGAATGTCTAAATCGCGGGTTATCCTCGCTCGTCGTAAAAGTGGTAAAACGGTTTTTATACAACGCATTTTTAACCAACTTTGGAGTGATCCCAAGCTGGGAGTGATTCCATTCTTTTTTGACATTGAGGAAAACAAAGTTTGGTATCCCAATTTTGCCATTGATTACTATTGTGCCTTTGCCTCACAGTATATTTCTTTTCTCGAAAGAAATGAACGGTTAGTTACCCAACCACTCAATTTGAAAGAAATCCGAGAATATGGATTGGCTAACTCAAACCAACGCTTAGTGGGCGATGTAGATACACTGCTAGAATACCGAGAAATGAAACTATATGATTCGATGTGGAAAACAGCCAGTACCGCCCCTCATCGTTTTGCTGCCCTATTTGACATACGGTTTTTAATTATACTGGATGAATTTCAGAATATCACTCAGTATGTTTATCCGGATCAGCAATATCAAACCAGTCCAATTGAAACGTTGGCAGGCAGTTTTCATTCCTTATCGGAATCAAAAATTGCACCGATGTTAGTTACTGGCTCTTATGTCGGTTGGCTCGTTCAAATCATTGGTAAGTATTTAGAAGCGGGAAGACTCAAGCGTATGTATATGTCTCCCTATCTCTCCGAAGAGGAAGGCTTACAAGCCGTCTATAAATATGCGGAATATTGGCAAGAAGATATCACGAACGAAACGGCGTTGATGATTAATCAATTATGCCAATCAGATCCCTTTTTCATTTCTTGTGTGATCCAAAGTGAATGCTCTAACAAAGATTTGACGCTGCCAGATGGGGTGGTGGAAGTGGTGAACTATGAAATTTCAGATC
>JAGLHR010000356.1 GCA_023143415.1 Thiomargarita sp.
TTGGACTCCTATTCCAAAGCGTTGATCATTTCACTTTTCTTGTCGCGGAAACAACCTCGTACTCAAAAAATGCGGCAGACCAACGTACAGGATAATTCGCGGCATTTTCTTTTTGCAAGGTTTGATTGAGTGTCATACGCAATTCTTGTAATACAGTCAAGGCTTGTTTTGCAGGTATTTCTTCAAATGCTTTTGGGAGATTTTGAGAAAAATAGGGTAATTGATCTTCTATCAACAAAGCGATTAATATTCCCTTACCCAAGGGTTTATCAGCCATACAATTAAAGTCACGAGGAGAATCTGGAAGGATTAAAGTTTTCCCGGCTTTGAGGTAGCCTTTTTCTTCCAATTGATCATATTGATTGGGAAAGAGGCGCGTTAAAGTGCCTTTACCGTTAATATCGAACAATAAAACATAGCCACCACGATTGCTAGTGATTTTGAGTTTTATCGTTTCACCGACTCTAAAACGGTGATGTTGTGGTAATGCTTTTACTTGCAATTGCGCTTCATTTTTATGGGTTAACACACTAATTGCTTGTTCAATACTATTAGTAGTTATAGTGTGAGCAGTCGTATTGGCATTAGTGGTTAATATTTCTGGTGGAGCTTCTAATTGTGGCGTGAGTTTTCCCGCTTTGCATTGACTAGGCTTGTTATCGCAATATTTCTGTGATTCTTGACGTATGTATTCCAACAATTCGACATGAGTGACTTTTCCATCATAATTACTATCTGCGCGTTTTTCTTGAATACCTTTAACAAAGCGGTGTGTAAATACACTGCGATTTGGGCTAACTGTCGTATCTATCAACGCCACTTGGTTAAAGGCGACTGCACTATAAGCAATCACATTTGGCAACGCAACAATAAAACCATCTTGTTCAATACGATCTTTAGCCAAAGTGCGTTTTAAATCCTTATGTGGCGCTGCGATTTCAAAGACAGGAATTTTAATCGTGGGTGTTGTAAAATGCGGTACCATACTGTCTGAATGACAAGCATCAATAATCACCGTCACTTTACGTTCTTTCAAACGCTGTAAACGGGCATTGATCTCATCATCACGAATCATCATTTTCTTTCCTCGTGTATTAACTGGGCAGAGGGTTTCATCATAGCCATCGCTTTCATCGCCGTTATCATCAACAACGTAATAGCCGTGTCCGCTGAAATAGAATAAGACTTTGTCACCTGGACGACTCTCTTTAATTAACCAGTTATCAAAACTGTCTAAAATATTTTTCCGGGTTGCTTGTGCGTCAATTAAAGTACGGATTTGATGAGATTGATAGCCCCAGACCGATTGGGCAAGTTGCTGCATATCTTTGACATCTTGTTTATTCCCTTTTGAGACACCCACATACCAATATTCATCAATGCCCACTAATAAAGCACGATCTTCTGCGTAAACTGGGGTGATAAAAACGATTAATAGCAGACTGATGAGTAATTTTTCCATAGTTTTGAGTGAATTTAATTAATAGAGGGGATTTAAAACTTTGTACAAGAAATTTATAACTCATTGATTTAACACGATTTTAATTGTTAAAATCAGTCTATTGTAGGGTGGGCAATGTATTTTTATTGCCCACCTGTCGGCCTCAGATGGTGGGCAATAAAAGGACTTTGCCCACTCTACTAACTGTACAAATTTTCAAAAATTCGAGGCGAATCCATTCGAGGTTTCCGCTTCAAAAAACAAAAACCTCGAATTAAAAAATCTCTTAATAACCGCCTTTGCGTCTGCTTTCTGGCAAACCACCCACTTTACCCGCCTGTTTAGAAGGGCCTAGGGGAAACAATTCGTAAATCGCCTTGGTATCGACTTTTTTGTCGTCCCATGCCGACTTCATGGCTTTGGTTATACTCCGCATATTTGGCTGATTACCAGCATTGCTGATGTATTCATCACGCAGATAGTTGATGACATCCCAATGGCGTTGTGTCAATTCCTCAATGCCCTCTTCTACTGCAATGATTTTAGCCACATCTTCACTCCAGTCTTCTATATTGACCAAATAACCATTTTTATCAATTTCAACTGTTTTACCATTGACTTCATGAGCCATGACAATTCTCCTTCAATTAAATACGATTGGAATAAACGATTAAACCTAATTAATTGTTTTATTATAAAATAATAATTAAAATTCTCAGTTTATTATTATATCATAAGTTAATTTGTAACTACTCAGGGCAACCACAAGGGATAGCCCCTACATCAGAAGATTTTCGTCAGTGTAGGGGCAATCCTTTATGGTTGCCCTGTGTAAGGGCAATCCTTTATGGTTGCCCTGTGTAGGGGCAATCCTTTATGGTTGCCCTGAGTAGTTACGTTAATTTGACAATCTTATCAGGTATGAGTCTTGATAGACTCGCATTGTCATCAATCCTAAGTAAAATGCGAAAACAAAGATATTGGTAGAATTATTGCTTCTGCACCAATATCAATCAAAAGAATGAACTCTGATAAACTTTTTTAAATACAATTCATTTTAATGATTCTCTATAATTATATCAAATTTTTTCCTGATTCAAATTCAACACGATTCCAAAAAATATTTAGAACACTCAAAAAATGATAACTTATTGATTTATAAGCTATTTAAGAATATCCGACCAATATAAAATTTTGAGTGGTTCTTAGAGTAAATTATTATGCAGAAAGAAAGTTGTTTATTAATAGTCGATGATGATGAACATGGGCGTGAAGCGCTTGGAATGCTACTGTCACGGGAAAAGTATCAACTCGCTTTTGCCGCCAATGGTGAAGAGGCATTACAAATCGCCGAAGAAATCATGCCAGACTTAATCTTGTTAGATTTGATGATGCCAGAAATGGATGGATTTGAAGTGTGTAAACGCATGCGAGTTCATCCACAGTTAGCAGAAGTGCCGATCATCATGTTGACTGCCATCTCAGATCGTAAAGTACGTTTATCTGGAATAGAGGCTGGCGCAGATGATTTTATCACTAAACCTTTTGATAAATTAGAATTGCTCGCTCGTGTTCGTACAATTACTCGCCTTAATCGTTATCGCCATTTGTTGTCAGAGCGTCTTCGCTTTGAATGGACAGTTGAACAATCTGATGATGGCTACTTATTGATTGGTCTTGATGACACGATACAATATGCTAATTCGGGAGCGCGTCTTTATTTAGGATTGTTGAGTGAAAGTGCTTTCTCCGAAAGATTTCTTAAACATGCCGAAACCCAAAAATTTAATTGTGAACCTGCCACCGCTTGGGAAAATTGGCCTAAACCTAATGTGGGTTCGATGACACGTTACCTGGTGCGCCCTGAATCCGACAGTGAGCCATCACTGTGGTTACAAGTGGATATTTTGGATTTGCTTGGTGGAACTGGTAGGAATCAGTTAGTGCATTTGCGTGATGTCAGTGAGCAAATCCATTTACAACGGCAAATGTGGACTTTTCAAACATTTGTTTCGCACAAGTTACGTGCGCCTCTTAATGGTTTGATCGGCTTACAGATTTTGGAGCAAACGAAGATCGATTTATCCAGTTCACAAGCGCATTCTCTGCTTAAAATTGCACAGGAAAGTGCCAAACGCTTACAAGATCAAATCTTGGATATTTTGCGATATGTCGATTCCTCACAATTACTCCAAGAAAAGAATGTTTTCAGTTTATTTAAAATCTCCTCGTTGATAAATGAAATTAAAGAAGATTTGGAAATTGGTACTGTTTCTGTTTATATCGCTGACAGCTTGGTTAATAAGTCATTAGCATTTTCTAATCTGGCAATAGAATTAGTGTTACGCGAATTATTTACCAATGCAAAAAAATTTCATCCGCAACAATCCCCTATCATAGAAGTGTCAATAAAGCATCAAGACCTCGCGACGATTATTTTATCTGTGAGTGATGATGGTCAATCTGTCGCCTCTAAAGAACTTGCTAAAGTGTGGGTACCGTATTATCAGAGTGAAAAATATTTTACGGGTGAAGTCAAAGGGATGGGTTTGGGATTGTCAAAGATTTCCGAGTTAGTGTGGAGTAGTGGGGGAACTTGCCGCTTGTCTAATCGTGAAGTTGAGCCAGGTGTCACGATAGAAATCACTTTGCCACTTGTTATGGAAAAATAGCATTTTTTGTACTCAGGGCAACCACAAGGGATTGCCCCTACATAGTGTCCATCCAGAAACGCCTCCAAAGCTAAAGCATTCGAGGCTAAAGTTTTTTTTCAAAAAACTTTAGCCTCGAATGGACTCCAAGATGCCCATTGTTTGGAGTTCAACGCTTCAGCTTTGGGCTACTGAAAGCCGTTTTCGGATGGACACTAAGTACTGAAGCATAAGTTTTAAGACTTTTTGGAGTCCAACGCTTCAGCTTTGGCTGTGGCTGTGACCATAAGACTTGCGACCAAAGCTAAAGCGTTGAACTCCTATTTTGCATTGTCGATATTAAATCCAAATTTCTTAGCCTCAATTATATATACGAAAAATGACAGACTTGCCGAAATAATGACTAAAGAAAAAAAAAGTCCTATACTATAATTATAAAATAATAAACTATAGGAGTCTGTCAATCATGAAAACGGTAGGTATTTGGATAGTATTATTAAGTGGGTTATGGAGTGTCCATGCCCTTGCACTTGATGCAGGTTGGATTAACTCTTTCGATAGCCAGCGCGAAAATTACCTGATTAAGCGAGGCAATGAGAAAGTACCTGTCGAAATTTTTACGGTACTACAAATCGGGGATGAAATTTCCGTCAACACAGCGCAACATTTCATTGAACTTATTTTACGTGGTGGAACTGTTCAAGTGACGCATGAAAATTCGCCCTTTAAGATTGACGTTGCCCATCAACTACCTGAAGGCGAAATGTCTTCCTGGGTAAAGCAGTGTATTGAAAGCTGGCATAAACTGACACACAGTAAAGTGAACAAGGTTGGGCAAGAGACACTTTCTATGCCACTATTGGCTAATGTGAAGAGTGGAACAGTCTTGATAGCTGGAAAACGCCCTTTATATTTACAATGGTATCGCGGTACTCCCCCTTATCAAGTGCAAATTAAACAGCGTGACAAAGTATTATTGACTCAAGAAACTTTTGTTCCTGCCATTAAAACAGAAGCGATCACTTTTAAGGCTAATACATCCTACCGTGTGGTGGTAACCGATGCCAATCATCAAAAGTTCACAGGTGGATTTCGGGTTGTTAAATCTGTAAAACTGCCGAGTTATCCCAAACTCTCACAAAAGTTACCTGACAATTTCTATCGGCTTTTGCAAGCAACTTGCCTAGCAATGGAAAAGGAAAAAAATGGCGAGTTGAGTGGCAAGTTTTTTTTTGAAGCATATCAACAAGTGTCTGAAATCATTGGATATTTGCCAGCTAAAATGTTGAAAGAGGCATTGGCACAAGGCGATGCATTGGTACGTCGTGGTGTACGTGGACATTCACCACCTAAAGAAGAAAAAGAGGATGCAGTAGTCATTACTGGGGGAATACGAGGGCATACATTTTAGGGAAGACATTTTCCTAGCAACAAAGCTAAAGCGTTGTACTCCATACATTGCAACAAAGCTAAAGCGTTGTACTCCATACGTTGACATAGGAGTACAA
>JAGLHR010000357.1 GCA_023143415.1 Thiomargarita sp.
TTTACTTGCAGGATTTAGGTATTATGTAACTACTCAGGTTTAAAATTGATTTCAAGACTGAGTAGTTACTTGTTATTAATTAATACACTCATTGATTTTAAACGGAAATTTCTATGAATGCTGTTACAATAAATTATGCCGGTACCCAACTTCCCTATCTGATAAATCAAGTGGCTGATTTTCATCAACCGATTTTAATTACGGCTCAAGAAAAAAATGCGGTCCTCATTTCTGAAGAAGATTGGTCTGCTATTGAAGAAACGCTTTATTTATTATCAATACAGGGCATGCGAGAATCCATTAAAGAAGGTTTACAAACACCTCTTGAAGAATGTTCTAAGGACTTAAAATGGTGAACTGGCAAATTATTTTTCGAGGTTTTAGTTTTTTGAAGAAAAACTAAAACCTCGAAAACTAAACAAGCTCAAAAAGATGCCAAAAAACTGGCAGAAAGCCATTTGCGCCAAAAAGCCTCCGTATTATTAGATATATTAGCGAATAATCCGTTTCAAACACCGCCACCTTATGAAAAATTAGTCGGCGATTTAGAAGGTGCTTATTCGAGACGAATTAATATACAACATCGTTTGGTCTATCAAGTGATTGATGAACTAAAAATCGTCAAAGTAATACGGATGTGGTCGCATTATGGATAATTATAAATGTCTTGAAAATCTGTTATATTTGACTTTTATTTCCAGCCTGGCGTGGGACTGGGGTGATGAAAATGTCACAAACAGAGTTGCCGAGTGTGATCCCGTTTTTGTTCCACTCATTTTTTTTATTTTAGAATCAGTCATTTACAAAATGCAGGGAACAAAAACGGGATCAACTTTTAAGAACATCGGCAACATTTTCATCACCCCAGCGTGGGACTGAAAAAAAAGAGTGATAAAATTGAGATAAGCCATTAATCTTTTTTTTATTAGATAGAATCCTTGTCGTTTTTTAGT
This sequence comes from Thiomargarita sp., assembly GCA_023143415.1. GTDB lineage: Bacteria > Pseudomonadota > Gammaproteobacteria > Beggiatoales > Beggiatoaceae > QNES01. The sequence goes on from JAGLHR010000357.1 coordinate 954, forward strand.
ACCACTTCTATTAGTACAACGGATTAGGGAAATCAACGGATTTTTATTTAAAGTGATTTCCTTAAATAAACGCTGGATTTAAAAGGGCGAATATATAGGTTCACCCAGTATTCTTTTGAAAAGTGGCCGTATTAGGGTGGGTTTCGCTACCGCTCTACCCACCCTACGCTCCAAAGCCATTAAGTTAAGCCTTGGAGTCCATTCGAGGTTTGATTTTTTCTTCAAAAAACTCAAACCTCGAATCCTTTATATTTTGAAGTGTTTGATTATAAACGATATAATCCAAATCTGAAGGTTTGGATTCCAACAAATATTCCTTAACTTAATGGCAGTGACCCTACGCTCGCTCCTACATGATGGAATCCAAAATTTATTGGGGAGTCAAAATTGACTCTTCAAACATTAAAAACCGGAGCGTAGGGTGGGTAGTAGGTAGGGTGGGCAATGTCTTTTTATTGCCCACCATCATAACTTGACTTTGACGAAAAAAGGTGGGCAACAAAAAAACATTGCCCACCCTACCTGGCTATCGGCTCTCCCGGGCTCGCAGCGCTTGAATTGAAATAGAAAAATTTGGCATAGTCACCGAAATAAAATAATAGCGTTATTAAACATCCTTCCAGACACCATTGGCTTGACGGCAAGAGGTACCTTTTGAACCTTCTTTCCGATTATCCTTGATAACACTGATATAGTATTCACGACAAGGTGTATTGTCCTTTTTTTCATACGTTTTAGTCGCTAACATCGTGTATTGAATATCAGATGTTTGCCAATTAGCGACTTCATTAGTAGGAATAATTTCCAAAACCTGTTGTGCATGTATTTGATCTTTTTGGGTCATATATTGTGCAATGGTGCCTCCCAACTTCACTCCAAAAGGCGTTACCATATCACATTGCTTCCAAGGTACATCATACATTCTTCCTATTAACTCCAAAACACCCCGTTCAACAATTTCACGAACGGCTAGATGTTTAGGATCAGAAATTTTTACAGCATAACTAGGGCCCCCACCTTTTGAAATTGTTTCATTAAAAAGGCGAAACAGTGAACCACCAACATCTTTAGTAATAACACTATTTTGAAGACTGACTGCTAACAATCGACCTTTGCCATCCTTTAATATATTACCAGTAGAAGAACCAGCTAACCTAAAATCCATTGCTATACTAAAAACTTTATCTCCACCTGATAAACCGACATCAAAAAATTTTCTAAAAAATTGTAAATTCCAGTTACGCGCTCTAATGTCTTCATTATATTCACTAACTGAACCCGTCAGAAAAAAATGGCTCGGAAGAAGACTACCTATATTGTTTATTGATATTAACGATAACTGAGTTTGGGTAGGATTCCGCTTTGCAATATTTAATTGAGTTAAATCTTCAATACTTGTTGCCGCAACTAGGTTAATTGCATTGACTCTTGATAAAGCTGTCAGTGCCATATCAGAAGCGGATTGGCTCAAAGGTTGTCCCATTCCTTCTCTTTTTCCCGTTTTATCCTGTATATTACCAACAGCCGCTTTGACTTTATTGAAAGCTTGACCACTGTCAGTAATAAGTTTTCCTAAGCATTCTAAGCTACCACTATACACACTGCTATTTTCTGTTACAGGGCCGGTCGTTTGTATTGCCTTGATTTCCTTATTGGGTGTAGTTACTTCACTACAAGCATAGAGAAAGGTTACAGCAACAAACAGTATAAAAATATTGATTTTTTGCCTCATTTCAATTTTTTTCGTCAGTTGACTTGAAACGTATGGGATAGAAAACTCTATCCCATTATTGCTTCAGTTGTTTAATATTATCAATAGTTCGGACAGTTTTTTCTCGCCCAA
>JAGLHR010000358.1 GCA_023143415.1 Thiomargarita sp.
ATTTCTTAAACCTCGTTTCGCCGTTTAGTCATGTAGGGTGGGCAAAGTCCTTTTTTTGCCCACCTTATTTCAAAATCGTTTCTATATCTGCCCATAAACGAGCGACTATCCCAGACACCTTACCGCAATTGAAATCCACCACGCTCTTGCGGGCGACTTGGGCTTGGTTGATCGCCGCTTCAAAGGGAATTTCCCCCACCAAGGTGATACCGTTGGCAACGCAATATGCCCTAATTCGCTCACTGTTGATGGGATTGATATCGTGTTTATTAATGCAGAGCAGCACTGGAATATCGAAGTGTTTGCACAACTGGGAAACCCGTTCCAGATCGTGGATACCAGACAGGGTTGGCTCGGTGACAATGAGTACCCTATCGACACCCGTGATGGCGGCTGTCACAGGGCATCCAATACCGGGTGGACCGTCATTGATGATCAAGTTAAGGTTCTGCTCTTCAGCAATCCGTCTGGCTTGGCGACGTACTAAAGTAACCAATTTTCCAGAATTATCCTCGCCGATACCAAGCCTTGCGTGTACCAGCTTGCCAAACGGTGTATCGGAGATGAACCATTCACCATTGACGGCATCCTTTATAACAATGGCCTCATCGTCGGGGCAGACTATGGCACATAAGCCGCACTGCTCACAGGCTAGGGAGTCTATTACATAACCGTTTTCAAAGTAGATGGCATCGAAGCGACACGCCGCTTGACAATCTCCGCATTCTGAACACAAGTCACCGTCTATTCTGTAAGATCGGCCACCGATGAAGTTTTCCCGGTGGCGCACCGTGGGTTCCAAGAGTAGATGAAGATCCGCTGCATCCACGTCGCAGTCAGTGAGTACCTTCCCTCTCGCCAAAGAAGCAAAGGCTGCACATAAGGTTGTTTTACCCGTGCCGCCCTTGCCACTGATGATGGTCAATTCTTTCATAGCTCTAACTCCTGGCGGATTTTGACAACCATCTGTTGAAATAGGGTTCGGTAGCGTTCATCTACTTGGACAAAGGGTATCCCTTTAGAATAGGCTTCTGCTAAGTCGCGGCGAAAGGGTATTTCCATCAACACGGGAATGCCTTCCTGCTCGCAGTAATTTCTCACTTGGTTATCGCCGCTATCGCTACGGTTAATGATCACCCCAAAGGGCAGAGATAGCAGACGCATCACCCCCACCGCCAGTTCCAAATCGTTGAATCCAAAAGGTGTCGGCTCTGTCACTAGAAGACAATAATCAACCCCACGCACTGTTTCCACTAACGGGCATGATGTGCCGGGCGGGGCATCAATAATCACCGTTCGTGCGGGATCAGAAGTCTTTCTAACAGCCTTGATCAAGGGGGTCGCCATCAGTTCCCCCACGTCCAGTCGCCCTTGGGAAAAAAGGACATCATTTGCGTTCATATCCTGAAACACGCCTGTCTCGACCATACCAATGCGTCGTTCAGTCTCTGTGATGGCTCCCTCTTCTGGGCAAACGTAGCTACAGACACCGCAGCCGTGGCATAAGTCCGCAAACACGAGAACCTGTGTTTTGGACTGTGCAAGGGCATTGAACTCACAAGCTTCGCTGCACAAACCGCACAAGCTGCATTTGTCTTTGTCGATACGAGGTACAGGGATCCCCACTGGTTGGCGTGCTTGGATATTAACATGCAGAAAGAGGCTACCATTGGGTTCTTCTACATCGCAGTCGATATACTGGGCATCAGCAACAGATAGGGCAAGACTGGTGGCTAACATGGTTTTGCCTGTTCCGCCCTTACCGCTTGCTACTGCCAGGATCACCTGTTACCTCCCTGACCGCCACCGCCGCCTCCCTGACCACCTCCCTGACCGCCGCCTCCCTGACCACGACCACCTCCCTGACCGCCGCCTCCCTGACCACGACCGCCTCCCTGACCACGACCAACTTCTTTAAAGGCATTTACCGCCTCCATGACAGTACCCTTATTGATCCCCGATACGATCTGGATATCCGTGTCATCCAAGACTTCGGAAGCCTTGGGTCCACAATGCCCAGTCAGCAAGGCACCAACACCCTTGTCGATTATAAACTGCGCCGCCTTAGTTCCCGCACCACCTGCCGCATCTTTGTACGGATTAGCTATCGCTTCAAAGTCACCTGATTCTGTATCTACGATAGCGAAATACGAGCATCGTCCGAAATGAGGATCGACTGCGGAATCCATGTTATCGCCCGTGGATGTGACTATAATCTTCATCATTGTTCTCCTTTCATAGTAAATGTAGGGTGGGTAGGAACGAAGTGGCACCAAACCAAAATGGTGGGTTTCGCTATCGCTCTACCCACCCTACATTAAAAAAGTTGATTTTTTGTTCTGTACAAAG
>JAGLHR010000359.1 GCA_023143415.1 Thiomargarita sp.
AATAGAATCGCTTTGCGTAACATCACTTACTCCAAAGCTGAAGCGTTGGACTCCAAAATGACACCAAAATCACTTTCTTCCTATCCTAAAAACCAATTCTTCAGGTGGTAAACACATCTTATCATTACAAGCCTGAAATGTCAGGCGGATTGGCACAAGGTTTATTTTATCACTCAACGAACTCTCCCCTTTCTTTTGCAAAGGAAGATTAGGGGGAGGTATTAATTGCCCTCGCAAATGAATTGTCCCTTGATAAAGTGCAAGTGTGGCTTGTTGAAATGAGAGCCGAAGCTGTTCTGGTTTTGGGTAAGAAACCTGCTCAAGTCGCCATTGTGTTTTATCAAGACGGACGACAGTAGGAATCAGGTTTTTTTGTAACGGCTTATGGGCATTAATGTGCCAGCCATCTTGTATTTCCACTTCTATTGTTACTGTTTGCCCATGATGAGTTCGTTTTGCTGTTGCTTTAATGGCACCGCGTGCGCCATATTGTTGCAATCCCATTTCGCCATGAAGTAATTCATCAGCTGCAAGTAACATATAGGCATAACTACTCGGTTGTTGTGTAATCGCCAATGAAAAGGCATTGAGTGTCGCATTGGCTTTATCACGATAACGTTCAATGCCAGTACGGGCGGCGAGCATCGCTAAAACACGCACTGCGACCGAATTACCCGATGGAATCGCACCATCGTTAGGACTTTTAGGGCGGGCAATTAAGGGTATATCGCTTTCTCTACTCATAAAAAAGCCTCCCTGTGCTTTATCCCAAAAGTGGTGCAGCATGGCATCAGCTACTTCTTGCGCCTTGTTTAGCCAGCCCTTATCATTACTGACATCATAGAGCGTGAGCAATGCTTCAGCAAAGTAGGCATAATCTTCTTGATGGGCGGAGATGGAAGCATTTTTATGTACATAAACACGCCACAATTCGCCTTGCCCTTTTGTGAGTTTTGAGCTGATAAAAGTGGCTGCACGTTGCGCTGCCTCTAAATAACGCCGTTCTTCTAAAATGTCGGCAGCGAGTGCCAATGTGGTGATCATCATGCCATTCCAGGCGGTGATGATTTTGTCATCACGCAAGGGCGGTTCACGTTTTTCTCTAACACGGCGGAGTTTTTCACGAATAATATCATTTTTTTCAATGAGTTGCTGTAATGAAATGGCATTTTCGTTCGCGTATTTTTCTAAAGAAATGGGTAAGTGAAGGATATTTTTACCTTCAAAATTGCCCTGCGCGGTGACACCATATAAATTCAATGCGAACTCCGCCTCAGTTTCATTTAGCGCGGCGCGTATTTGGGCAGGTGTCCACACAAAAAATAAGCCTTCTTCACCTTCGCTATCCGCATCGGTGGCAGAATAAAATCCGCCTTGAGGAGCCGTCATTTCTCGCAAGACATAATCTAATGTTTGTCTGGCGACGGTGGCATAGATAATATCGCCCGTTAATTGATAAGCCATTAAATAGGCGCGTGCGATATGCGCTTGATTATAAAGCATTTTTTCAAAATGGGGTGTTAGCCAATGCGCATCTGTTGAGTAGCGATGAAATCCACCGCCTATTTGATCATAGAGTCCGCCTTCTGCCATCTTATTTAAGCTATTAAGGGCAGCAGCCAACGCTTCATCATGATGCACCGCTTTTAGCAACAGTAATAACCAAGCTTCCTGTGGAAATTTAGGCGCGTTACCAAATCCACCAAGAGGGGAATCGTGTATTGCCAAGATATTGGAAATGGCTTCTTGGATTGCTGTTTTACCCAATTGACGTGCCTCGCCGCTGGCGGCTGTGACTTGCTTCACCCGTTCGGCAATCTGATTGGCTTGTGCGATGAGTTGGGGGCGTTTTTCTTCCCAAACTTGCGCGACATTTTTAAGCATCTGTGTAAATGCGTCAGGCGGAAAATAAGTTCCCCCAAAAAACGGTTTACCGTCTGCGGTTAAAAAGCTAGACATAGGCCAACCCCCTTGCCCTCTGCTCATAACCACCGCTGTCATATAAACTTCATCCACTTCAGGACGTTGTTCACGATCCACTTTGATACAGATAAAATGCTCATTCATCAAACGCGCAATGTCTGTATTATCAAAGCTCTCCTCCTCCATGACATGACACCAATGACAGGTAGAATAGCCGATGGAGAGAAAAATCGGTTTATCTTCTTGACGGGCTTTTTCAAAAGCCTCATTTCCCCACGCAAACCAATTAACAGGATTATGAGCATGTTGCAATAAGTAAGGTGAATCTTCTAAAATCAGCCGATTAATAAATTTTGGCTGCCCTGAAGCGAGAAGATGTTCTGTTCTTGGTTGATAATTGGTTCCCTTTGCTATCAGTGCTGCTTTGAGCGAGTCGCGCAACGCTTTTGAGTAGGGTGTTGTACCAGGTAAGTTTTCATAACTCTGTGCTGTTGAGATCGTCAATAATAATACTCCTATAAGTGAGATAAAAAAATGAGTGGTGCGATGGGAATGGATAGGATTCATTAATGCTTAGATAACGAATGGAATGGTGAATGGTTTTCGATGTTTTAGTTTTTTTTCAAAAAACTAAAACATCGAAACGAAAAAAAAGTCAATAAATGTAAGAGGTTCTTGCAAAACTCTTATGAGGAGGGCAGACACGCAGGTCAGCCCCTACATTTCCGAAAACTGCGCGGAGTATATAACCGCGTTCAGTATAGTTAGTAATGGAGTACAACGCTTTAGCTTTGTCAGTCCGTCCAAAAAAACCCCAAAGCTGAAGCGTTGGACTCCTATAAACGCCCAAAGCTGAAGCGTTGAACTCCAAAATACGCCCAAAGCGAAAGCGTTGAACTCCAAAATGCAATTCTAATGGAATTTGAAATTCATTCAAATGCTTTAGAATTTTTAATTCAATATTGAGTGATACAACGATACATACTGTTTAGCACTTTCCTGCCAGCTAAAATCACGATTCATTCCCGTCATTTGTAACTGCCGCCACGTTGTTTTATCACGGAAGGTTCGCAAGGCGCGTCGTATGCAAAATAATAATTCATCGGCGTTTTCCTTCTCAAAGATAAAGCCGGTGGCGATTTTCGCTTGAATATTATTAGGGGTTGCATCAATTACAGTGTCTGCCAATCCACCAGTACGTCGTACTATTGGTATAGTGCCATAATACATACTATACATTTGGTTTAAACCGCAAGGTTCAAATTTAGAAGGCATCAAAAACATATTCGCTCCCGCTTCAATTTGATGTGCAAGTTCTTCATTATAACCAATAGTGACGCTGATTTGTTGAGGATAATATTTTGCTAATTGTTGCAATGCTTCTTCAAACTTTTTATCGCCACTACCAAGTACAACAAGTTGAGCACCAGATTTCATCATATCCGGGATGATGGGTAAAACTAAATCAATGCCTTTTTGTTCAATGAGACGGGCAATCATGCCAATAACTGGAGTTTGTGTTGAGGAAGTCAGTCCAAGTTTTTTACGCAATTCTTGGGTATTGCGAGATTTGAGCAGTAAACTTTTCGTATTGTAATTGTGATTGATCAAAGGATCAGTATCAGGATTCCAAACCTCTGTATCAATACCGTTTAAAATGCCAGTTAATTGTGCTTGGCGTATCGTCAATAGCCCTTCTAAACCGCAACCATAAGTAGGGGTTTGAATATTTTTAGCATAAGTTGGGCTGACTGTTGTTATCCAATCACTGTAATATAAACCGGCTTTGATAAATGAGACTTTCCCATAATATTCTAATCCAGATATACTAAAACTTTCTGGCGGCAAGCCAAAACTTTCTACCACTTCTGGAGGAAAAATACCTTGATAAGCCATATTATGGATGCTCATCATTGTCCGTGCGCTTTGATTAGGATTAAAGGTTAAAAAGGCAGGAACTAAACCGGTTTGCCAATCATTGCAATGGACAATTTGCGGTTTAAATAACAAGTGGTGGCTACCGAATAGGGCAGCCACTTGAGAAAGTATTCCAAAACGTAATGCATTATCAGACCAATCTTTTCCATTGCTATCTTGATAAGGTCCACCGTCACGCTCATATAAACTCGGACATTCAATGACATAAACAGGGGTAATTTCACCGGGCATTATCCCCGTTAATATGCGGATAGGTTCTTGTAAAGGAGGCAACCTGATATTTTCATGGACTTCAATGAGTGAAAGCTGTTCAAGCACTGCGGGATAACCCGGTAATAATAAACGAATATCAACACCTAGTTGTCGTAAAGCGTTAGGCAAGGTATAAGAAATATCACCTAAACCACCTGTTTTAATAAGTGGATAGGCTTCAGAAGTCACAAAAAGTATACGCATAATGATTGTTTTTTGAGTTCAATTTAAGTGTTCATGTCGTGTAAAGCGTAACCGACTACTCCGTTTTTTTACCGAGTCTTGGAGTCCATTTTTTCCGATAAATTCGTTTAACAGGTTTATTAGTATCAGCCGCCTCTATTGCTTCAACAGGTATATCAATATCAGCCGCTTCTACCGCTTCAACAGGTATATCAGTATCAGCAGACTCAATTGGTTTATTGAACTGAATTTCTTCACTCTCTGGCTTATTGATCTTTGGAGCCGTTTCAGCTTGATAAGCTGTTTCAATCTGTTTTTCCGGCTTCAATTTCAAAATAATTCCGGCAAGCGGCGGTAAAGTGATATTTAATGAATAAGGTTGCCCCATCCATTCTATTTCATCTGCCATCACTTCATCATTGCTGACATCGCTACCGCCATAATACTGTGAATCAGAATTGAAAAGCTCTTGATACAGTCCAGCCTGCTTAACTCCAATGCGATAATCATGTCGAGGAATTGGGGTAAAATTCAGTATAATGAGCAACTCATCATCATCACTGCGGCGTACATAACTAATTACAGATTGTGTCGCATCGTGGCAATCTATCCATGCAAAACCTTTTTCATCAAATTCATAATAATACAAAGCGGGTAATTGTTGATACCAACGATTCAAATCTTTAACTAAAGTTTGAATGCCAAGATGAGCATTTGAATTCAATAAATGCCATTCCAAACAGTCAGCATGATTCCATTCGCTTTTTTGAGCAAATTCTCCGCCCATGAAGAATAGTTTTTTACCGGGAGAAAGCCACATATAAGTATATAACAAGCGCAAATTGGCAAAACGCCGCCAATCATCTTCCGGCATTTTATCAATTAAAGAACGTTTACCGTCTATCACTTCATCATGAGCTAAAGGTAATATAAATTTTTCACTAAACGCATAAAATAGCCCAAAAGTGAGATTTTGATGGTAATAAGAACGATGAACAGATTCTTTAGACAGATATTCTAAAGTACCACGCACCCAACTCTTATGCCATTTTAGATTAAAACCTAAACCACCTAACCAAGTGGGGTGTGTGACTTGAGGCCAATTTGTTGATTCTTCAGCCATCATCAATATATCAGGATATTTTTGATGAATGATGGTATTCAGTTCACGCAAAAATGCAATGGCTTCCAAATTTTCATTGCCGCCATAGATATTAGGTACCCATTCACCATCCCGACGGAAATAATCCAAATAGAGCATAGAATCAATTGCTTTCACCCGCAAGCCGTCGATATGGTATTCTTCGAGCCAGTACAGGGCATTAGAAATCAGGAAACTTTTCACTTCATGCTTGCCATAATTGAAGTTCAAAGTTTCCAAATCACGATATTTGCCCTGATAGGAATTAGCATATTCATATAAAGCGGTTCCATCAAAGCAAGATAGTCCATCTGCATCTTTGGAAAAATGCCCTGGCACCCAATCCAAAAAGACACCGATATTATGCTGATGACAATAATCGACGAAATACCGAAAATCATCCTGTGAACCAAAGCGGCTCGTCGGTGCATAAAAACCAGTCACTTGGTAGCCATAAGAAGCATCTAAGGAATGTTCTGCGATAGGCAATAATTCAATATGTGTAAATCCTAGATGATTGACATAACTGACTAATTTTTCTGCTAATTCACGGTAATTCAAACAATGATCCTCTTTATCGCGCATCCATGAGCCTAAATGCACTTCATAAATACTCATGGGAGTATGTAACCAATCGCGCTTTGCTCTGGCTTCTATCCATTGATCATCCTGCCAAAGATAAACTTGTTTTGCAACAACATAACTTGATATTTGCGGATGATGTTCAAAACCCTGCCCATAAGGATCATATTTCACTTGAAGACGACTACTATCACGGTTGTCTATCTCGAATTTATACAAACTATTGGCTCCAAGTTCAGGAATAAACAATTCCCAAACACCGCTACTACGCATTCGCATGAGGTGACAACGTCCATCCCAACGGTTAAATTCACCCACGACACTGACGCGCTCTGCATTTGGTGCCCAAACGGCGAATAAAACGCCTTCAATGTTTTCAATCGTCTGTAAATTCGCGCCTAAAAACTGATAAGTGTGGCAATGTTTGCCTTCTGCAAAGAGATGTAAATCAAATTCACTTAATTGGGGCGGAAAACTATAGGGATCATAACCCATAAGAGTATTATCATCATTATCAATCCATTCTAATTGATAATGATCGGGAACGGTATCATATTCACCTTGCCATTCAAAAAAATCTGTATTTGGCAAGCGTTCCATTGGCAAATGATCTGGTAAAATGCACAGTTTTTTAATTTCCGGCATAAATACTCGTACTATTTCATTATTTTCGCCAAGGGTGTGTTTTCCTAAAATAGCAAAAGGATCATGGTAACAAGCATCTAAAATTTTTTGTATTTCAGGATTAATTGGTTGATTTGAGGTAGGCATAATTAATGGTTTCGAGGCTAAAGTTTTTTTAAAGAAAAACTTTAGCCTCGAATGGTTTCGAGGTTTGAGGTTTTCTTCAAAAAACTCAATTTGAGGTTCAAGTTTTTTCGATAACTTGAACCTCGAATTGAATGGTGAATGATTAGTAACAGCCTTGAAATGCTAACTAAAGAATTGAATACGAAACTAAACCTGACAGGTTTTTAAAACCTGTCAGGTTTGGCTTGAAAGTTTCGGATGTGATTAAATCTTCATTCATAAGGAATGAGAATTGAATACGAAACTAAACCTGACAGGTTTTAAAAACCTGTCAGGTTTGGCTTAAAAGTTTCGGATGTGATTAAATCTTCATTCATAAGGAATGAGAATTGAATACGAAACTAAACCTGTCAGGTTTGGCTTAAAAGTTTCGGAAGTTATTAAATCCTGAGTCCTTAGCATCGAATGTTTTAGCAACAATTAATGATGAATCATAATTAACCATTAATTATTGTCGTCATACACAGGCCATACATAGTTCTTTGCACGCTCCTTATCACTCGTACCTGTATTGCCATCTGTGAGGCGTATATGCCACGCTTGAGTTGCGCCAAGCGCATTGATAGTAGAAGACCAGTACAAGTCCAATTGCACTGATGAGAAAGCATCATTTTCTGGTTTCTCTCCCCATTTTTCATTGCCTTCTGCATTAGAGATGACCGGATTATAAAAGTCATAGTGCATGAGGCTTTGCAATTCCTGAAGCGTGGGTAATCGCCAGCCTGTGATAGTCCCAATCGTATATTCCTCACAATCTAGCGGCTTTTCATTCTCTTCTTCAGGTTGTTCAGCCTCGTTTTCAGTTTTGCAATCCTTCTGTCCATTCAACAGGCAAATTTTAACAGAAGATTCTGCCCAAGTTTGTCTATCTAAGCAATGAGCGTCTTTCAACCAAATCAGACAGGTGCGATTATCAGTGACAGTGCCATCATTATTGTCTGTATATCTGTCACCAATGGTCGTTATTTCACAACGGGGCCCTTTCTGATTCTGATTTAACTGAGCTTTCTTTAGAATAGGATCACATTTAACCGGTTCCTGCTCTTTATTATCCAACAATTCATTAGGCGTGTCGCCTTGAGCAGGAATTTCGCTCACGCTTGTCGCCATTGGCTCGTCATTGATTGAGGGTTCGCTTATCACCTCTTCAATGGGTATCACAATAAGTGTTTCGCCATTGGTTGAGGGTTCACTTATCACATCTTCAATGGATATCACACCAGGTAAATCGTCATGAGTTGGTGTTTCGCTTACCCCCTCTTCAATGGGTGTCACAATAGGTGCGTCGTCATGAGTTGGTGTTTCGCTTACCTCCTCTTCAATGGGTATCATACTAGCGTCATTGCCTTCTGTTTCGCTTACCTCCTCTTCAATGGGTATCACACTAGGTATGTCGTCATTGTTTTGTGTTTTATTTATCACCTCTTCAATGGTGGATATCACGCTAGGTATATTGTCATCATTGCTTGGTATTTCGCTTTTCACCTCATCTGTTTGCACTGCAGGTGGAGTGGAAGGTTCGATGGGTATTGGCAAATTAGGTTCAGCAGCCAATGCTACTGAAGGTAATAATGCTAAGATATTGATTCTTAAAATATTTTTATACATAACAGAACCCCTTAGTGAGTCAGTAAATAGGTCAATCAACAAAAGTTTTTTTAAGTTTTTGTAACTACTCAGCCTTGAAATCAATTATTTCACCCCACACCGACAAGCTCCAGCTTGGGAACGCCTGTTGCGACGCTCCGCGTCGCGGGACGCAGAGCGTCCATGAAGGCGTTCCCAAGCTAGAGCTCTCATCGTTAGTCATAAGTATCTAAGTAATTGAAATA
>JAGLHR010000036.1 GCA_023143415.1 Thiomargarita sp.
AACTTGAACCTCGAATGGATTAAAAACGAGCATTGATCCAATCCTTTCTTATATACAATCCTTGTAGTTATTCTTTGGGGTAACGAGAAAACTTGATGATCGAGTAATAGGTTTTAAATTCTGAAAATTCAAAAATTCTGAAAATTCTGATTCTAACAATTGAATTATAAAAAATTGTCCTGTACAAAGAAAGTGGTTTCTAAAAAGTTATTCCCGTGCTGAGTATAATTACATGCTTAGGTGCTTATTGGCATTGCTGATAAGGTAAAAGGGAAATCGGTGTCAATCCGATGCTGCCCCCGCAACGGTAAATAAGTTAAGGTTAATCATTAGCCACTGCGTTAGTTAGTAAAACGTGGGAAGGCGATTGACTGAGGTATCACGCCTACTTATGAGCCCGGAAACCTGCCTAAACATTTTGATTATGTCGCGGAGGGCGATAGACTGATCTATAGATGTTCAGAAAAATTATTTCACAAAAAGGGCGAACACGCAGGTTCGCCCCTACAAAAATTATGTCTTGTAGGGGCAGACCTGTGTGTCTGCCCTTGTGTCTGCCCTTGTGAAATTATTTATCTCACAATCTATATATTGTTTTCCTCCGTATATTTTAAATATAACGAGGAACGTGACTTTGAAGCATTTTTTTCGATTAATCTTATTGAATTTCATTTTTTATCCATTGTTAAGCAACGCTGACAATGTTCTACCAAAAGTCGTTGTTACGGCGACTCGTACTGCCAAAACTGTTGATGATTCGCTTGCATCAGTGACTGTGATAAGCCGCGATGAGATTGAGAGAAGCCAAGCTTTAACGCTTCCTGATATTTTACGCGGTGTGCCAGGGGTAGATATCGACAATAATGGTGGATTAGGAAAACCCAGTTCTGTTTTTATGCGGGGAACTGAATCTGATCATGTCTTGGTGCTTATTGACGGCGTTAAAGTCGGTTCGGCGACATTGGGTAGTTTCTCTTTTCAGCATTTACCCTTATCACAAATTGAGCGTGTTGAAATTGTACGTGGGCCTCGTTCTAGTTTATACGGATCTGAGGCGATTGGTGGAGTTATACAGATTTTCACCCGTCATGGTAAGAGCAAAAAACCGTCCGTGACAATTAACGGCGGAATAGGGGCTGATAATACTTATCAATTCAACGCTGGTGTGTCAGGTGCAACTAAAGAGAGTTGGTATAGCCTATTTGCAAACCGTATCCAAACAGATGGTTTTAATGATTGTCAAGGAAGCAATAGCGGCGGTTGTTTTACAATTGAGCCAGATGACGATGGTTATGAAAATACATCATATCATCTTCGATTGGGGCAACGCCTTGGGGATAAAATCAGTATGGAGGCTTATGCTTTGCGTACAGAAGGTCATACTGAATATGATTCCTCCTTTAATAATGAAGCGGATTTTGTTCAACAAGTGCTAGGCATGAAAGCGGATTATGTGATTAACGATAGCTGGCTTATCAATATCAATATGGGTCAAAGCCTTGATAAAACTGATAATTTTGGTCACAGCACAAAATCCTATTTTCATACCACTCGAAAAACAAGCACTTTTCAGAATAACTTTTTCTTTTCAGAGAGAGATACGCTGACTGTCGGTTTAGATTTACAAAAAGACGAAGTGGAGAGTAGCACCGCTTACACGATAGATTCTCTTGATAATAAAGGAATATTTGCTGAATATCAAACGCGATCTGGAAGAACAGATTGGATAGTTGGATTCCGCAAAGATGATAATCAGCAATTTGGAAAACATCAGACGGGTAATATCGGTTTAGGTTATCCCCTAAGCCAGAGAACGCGCTTTATCGCGAACTACGGTTCTGCCTTTAAAGCCCCCTCGTTTAATGAATTATATTTTCCAAACTTTGGCAATCCCAATCTTGTGCCTGAAGAATCTGAAAGTATTGAAATGGGCTTAACGGGTACGCAGCTTTATTACAAATGGTCACTCACAGCTTATCGCACTCATATTGATCAATTGATTGCTACCCAGTTTGATGCAGAAACGGGCAATTATTTTGCGGATAATATTAATCAAGCAGAAATTAATGGGATAGAAGGTGATTTAAATTGGCAAAAGGACGGATGGACATTTAAAGCCAAGCTATCTTGGTTAAAACCCGAAAATAAAGAAACGGGCAAATTGTTACCCCGTCGCGCCGAAAAAACCTTGAATGTTGCTTTGGGGGAAAGACGAGGGGCAATGAAGACAGAAATAAGTGTATTAGCTCAAAGTCATCGCTATGATGATGCTGCTAATAATCAACGCTTAGGTGGCTATAGCATTGTGAATTTGACTCATGAATATCATTTTGGTAAACATTTTGCCTTGCGGGCGCGATTGGAAAATGTCTTTGATAAGGAATATCAAACCGCTCGCTTTTATAATACTTATGGACGCTTTTGGTTTTTGAGCCTTCGTTATCAAAATTGAAGTATCCAAAGCGATACTCTTTAGAAATCCGATTTTTGAAAAAAATCGGATTTCTTAAATCTCGTTTCGCCGCTTAGAAATTCTGATTCAGAACAAAAAAATCGGATTTCTTAAACTTCGTTTCGCCGCTTAGAAATTCTGATTCAGAACAAAAAAATCGGATTTCTTAAACCTCGTTTCGCCGCTTAGAAATTCTGATTCAGAACAAAAAAATCGGATTTCTTAAACTTCGTTTCGAGCTTAGAAATTCTGATTCAGAACAAAAAAATCGGATTTCTTAAACCTCGTGCGTTATTGGAGATAAACAATATGAATAATCAAACTGTTCAAGCAGAGAAGATGTCCAACCGAACTTTAGCGATTATAGCTGAATCTCTTTATCTTCTTAATTTATCACTTTTACCAGGTTTAGCTTTTTTAGTCTTAGGATGGCTTTATTTTAAATACGAAAATCACACTGGATTAGCGAGTTGTCATTTAAGACAAACATTTTCAGCAAGTATCTGGGCGGGCTTGCTTCTACTTTTAGTCAATGCTGTCATTCTCATAGCGGGAGGTTACCACTCGCCCTATATTTTGATTATCGTGATACTCTATTTCATTATCTGCCATTCTATCTTAGTTATTTTAGGAATCATTGGTTTAGTCAAAGCGATAGGCAATAAAAAGTTTCACTATCCACTGATTGGTCCATCAAGTTGAGCGGTTTAACTTCGCTGACTTTGTTTCGCACTAGCCCCTATAATCACTACAATTCTTTCTCCACTTCTCCACTAAATAAGGTTTTTAACTCAGATGCTCACCATTTATAATTCCCTTTCTAAACAAAAGGAACCCTTTACCCCCATTAAACCTGGCAAAGTTGGAATATATGTTTGTGGTATGACGGTATATGACTACTGCCATGTGGGACATGCGCGGGTGATGGTGGTTTTTGATGTCGTAGTGCGTTATTTGCAATCTTTAGGTTTTTCAGTAACTTATGTGCGTAATATCACTGATATAGATGATAAAATTATTCGGCGAGCCAATGAAAACGGGGAAGAGATTAATCAATTAACCGCCCGTTTTATTCAGGCGATGCACGAAGATGCTGACGCTTTAGGCGTTTTACGCCCTGATATTGAACCTCGCGCGACTGATTCTATCCCCGAAATCATTGCGATGGTGCAACGCTTATTCGATAACGGCTATGCCTATCTCACAGATAATGGCGATGTCTGTTATGCCATCCAAAAGTTTGCAGATTATGGCAAGTTGTCGAATAAGAAGATAGAAGAATTACGCGCTGGCGAGCGTGTAGAAATCAATGATTCTAAACAACATCCTTTAGATTTTGTTTTGTGGAAAGCGGCTAAACCCGGTGAGCCAAGTTGGGAATCACCTTGGGGAACGGGACGTCCAGGGTGGCATATTGAATGTTCTGCGATGTCCACTCATTGCTTGGATAATCATTTTGATATACATGGTGGCGGCGCAGATTTACAATTTCCCCACCATGAAAATGAAATCGCACAATCAGAATGCGCTACAGGAGAGCCTTTTGTTAATGTGTGGATGCATAATGGTTTTGTGCGTATTAATGATGAGAAAATGTCTAAATCATTGGGCAATTTTTTCACGGTGCGTGACGTTTTAAAACGGTATCAGCCTGAAGTGGTGCGTTATTTTATTTTAACCAGCCATTATCGCAGCCCCCTTAATTATTCTGATCAAGAGTTAGATTCCGCGAAACAGGCTTTAACGCGCTTATATACAGCATTGCGCGGTTTGCCCGACACGAATGAGAGTTGCCCTGATGAGACTTATAAGCAACGTTTTCAGGTAGCGATGGATGATGATTTTAACACGCCTGAAGCGTTGGCGGTATTATTTGATTTGTCCCATAAAATCAATAAGATACGTTCAGATGAAATCTCACTGGCGATACTATTAGGTGGCGAGTTACGCCGCTTAGGGAATATATTAGGTTTATTAGAAGCTGAAGCTGAAACATACTTGCAAGGCAGTGAAATGAGGGCAGAAGATTTATCGGCTGCGGAGATTGAAGAATTGATTGCAGAACGTAATGCAGCGCGAGCGGGTAAAGATTGGGCAGGCGCAGATCGGATTCGTGCGGAATTAAAAGAGAAGGGAATAATGCTTGAAGATGGAGGGCAAGGAACGAGTTGGCGAAAAATATGATGTGATTAATGGTGAATTATGAATGGTGAATTATGAGCATTTTGCAAAACTTGCTTTTTTCGAGTTTAGATTTAGAAATCCGATTTTTTGAAAAAAATCGGATTTCTTAAACCTCGTGTGTTCAGAGTTTTGCAAGAATCTCAAATTATTTTGGTAACGACTCAGGGCAACCATCAGATTTGCAACGACTCAGGGCAACCACAAGGGATTGCCCCTACATCAGATTTTCAACGACTCAGGGCAACCACAAGGGATTGCCCCTACATCAGAATATTTTCGTCAGTGTAGGGGCAATCCTTTATGGTTGCCCTGTGTAGGGGCAATCCTTTATGGTTGCCCTGATTTTCTAAAATTAAGCTATTCCCAGCCATTTATGCGTTTGCAAACTCAATCGCCATTGCGGATGTTTTAAACAATAGCGCAAAGCCAATTGTGTATTCAACTCGCGTTGTTCGCCATCCAAGGGTTGCAAAAAAAAGTATTTAAAATCAAGGTATTGAAAAATTTCTGGGGAAGCATCATGCTGTGGGAAAACTAATTTTAACTCATCTCCGCTTTTTAAAACTAATAGAGTGTGTGCTTTAGGGCTAACAGTAATCCAATCAATCCCCGGCGGTGCAGCCAATGTGCCATTCGTTTCAATAGCGATTTCAAAACCCGCTTGATGAAATCGTTCAATGAGCGGCGTATCTAGTTGTAATAAAGGTTCGCCGCCTGTACAGACAACAAAAGGGTTGTTTTTTGTACCCCAAATCGCCGCCGCCTTTTCAACTAAAACTTGTGCTGTTAATTGCCCTCCGTTTTGTCCATCAATTCCCACAAAATCTGTATCACAAAATGAACAAATCGCCTTCGAGCGATCTTTTTCACAACCACACCACAAATTGCATCCTGTAAACCGACAAAAAACAGCCGCCCTTCCTGTGTGCAAACCTTCGCCTTGTAAGCTATAAAAAATTTCTTTAACTGCGTAAGTCATTTTCATCTGTTTCCATCATTTGCACTTGAGCAGGTAAGTGCATAGTAAAAGAGCTTCCTTGTCCAAATTTACTTTCAACGACAATATCCCCCCCCATAATTTTGCAAAATCGTTTGGTAATGGCGAGCCCCAAATTACTGCTGTTATATTGCTGTGTATTACCATTAACGGGTGTGAATGCCTGAAATAAATTTTGAGTTTGCTCATCTGTCATGCCAATGCCTCGATCAGTGATACTGAATAAAATCCAGTCAATACTCTCTTTCTTCTCTCGCGTCACTGTTAAAGAAATTGTACTCCGCTTAGAGAATTTATTGGCATTACTGAGCAAGTTAAATAAATTTTGTCGCACCTTTGTTAAATCTGTTGTCATGGTACCCAGAGCCGAATTACAATTGACTTTTAAAATATTGGACTGTTTTTCCAATAGCGGTGCAATAGTCGTTGCAATATCCTGAATCATGGGTGCGATATCAAATGTATCTATATATAAATCCATTTGGCTCGATTCAATTTTAGACAGATCAAACAAGTTGTTAATTAAATCCAATAAGTGGCTACTCGCTCCATGAATTTTTTGTAAATCAAAGAAAAAATTCTCTAATTCCTGTTCTTTCGCATCTTCTTGCAAAATTTCCGTATAACCAATAATCGCATTCATTGGTGTACGAAGTTCATGGTTCATATTAGCCAAAAATTGTGCCTTAGCTTGGTTAGCGGTTTGAGCTTGCACTTTAGCGCGTTTAGCTTCTAACTTGTACTTTTGAGTTTCTATTCGTTCCTTTTGAATCTGCGAATGAGATTCTTCTATCTTTTCACGCACATTTTGTATTTCACGCTTTGTCTTCTGTAATTCCGTTTTGTATTGTTTAACTTGTTCGACTTGTTTAAGTCGGGTTAAACCTGACGTTTTCAAACGCTTAATATATTCTGTTTTTTCGTTATTACATTTAACATTTTTTTTTGTGATTTGCGTAAACATAAAAGCTAAGTGGTGTATTTCAATGACGCTTTTTTGAGCCAGTACGATTTTATTTGGGCTTTGAATTGTATTGAGTAACTTTGACATTGGCGAAATCAGGGTTTTAAAAAAGACTAATCCCATCAGTGCTAACAACATTAAAATAATCATTACTAGAACAATAAAGGGGAAGTTAAAGCGACCCTTTTTCAATTCAGTCGTTTGTTGATAAGCCACCACAGTCCATGGTAAATGCCGTAATTTTTTAGAAGAGAAACTATATCGGCGCCCTTCACTATTTTTGACTTCTCTAAATAAAACATCTTGTTTCAGAATATCTCCCCAAAGTTTCATATCATCATTATATAAATTAAAAGAGTGCGGTTCAGTAATTTGACTGAGAAAGGCGAATTGTGTATGAGTTATTCCTGTTTTACTTAATAAAGAGCCAGTTTCGTTATCCGCAATAAACATTCCCCCTGTTTTACCTATTTTTTTATTTTTTAGTTCTTCAAAGAACGTATCTACAGTGATGCTGATACCAACAACCCCTTCAAAGATTTTATCTTTATACAATCCTTGGCTGAAACTGAATATAGAGATTTTGCTATTATTATCCGCATCATAAAAGCGCGTCATTTGTATATCGGCATTATCCTTAGCAATGTGATACCAATATTTTAGAGAATTACTTGGATCATTGGCATAACTTGGCTCATTTAACAATTTTTGCTGCATATATTGTGGCTTGTTATATTTCACAGTGTTGCGCAGGGCAATGTCTTTATGAACCAATAATAATTGCCCTGGCTGATTAAAGAGTTGTTGCGCCTTATGTGGTTCAAAGGCGACATAATGACTATAGTGATTATTTACAAACTGTAGATTTTCAGCCATCAGGTGTTGAATGAATTTGATTTTGTCACTCGTTTCATTTAACGCTGAATTATTAAAAATTGAGGTATATTCTTTCAGATGATGAACATTTTGTTTCGCTAATTCAATTTCCCTATCTAATCTTTGTGCTAATTTCATTACTTCCTGCTGCAATTGAAAATAAGCTAGTTTATCTTGTAATTGACTTTGTTTAGAGGTAAATACGATAGCAGAAAATATGATAGTTAATGCGATAATTATCATAAAAAATAAAAAAATATTCTTTATATTCAATATCTTATATTTTGATGTGTTTTTCTTGACTTTCATTATTTGTCCACTTATAGAGTACAACGGATTTGCGAAATAAACGGATTTTTTATTCGCATAAGATGAGATTTATGGATGCGAATGAAGGCTTTATTCAAAAAAAGACTTTGTATATATAGACGTTCAGAAAAATAATTTCACAAAGGGCAGACATGCAGGTCTGCCCCTACCATATTTGTTTGACGTAGGGGCGAACACACAAAATTCGAGGTTTTAGTTTTCTTCAAAAAACTAAAACCTCGAATGCCCCTACTTGAAATCGTATGAGATAACGTACTTGTAATGGCAGACAGGCGTGTCTGTCCTTGTGAAATTATTTAAATGTTGAATCAGACCTGACAGGTTTCCAAAACCTGTCAGGTCTAATTGTCGATATTATTTCATTTTCGTTTATTTCAAAAAACTAAAATCTCGAAACGTTCCTAAGTTTTTGCTGGATTCCGCAAACGAATATGTAACTCGCGTAATTGCGCTTGACTTACTGGAGAGGGGGCAGAAGTTAATAAACAACTCGCTGTTTGCGTTTTTGGAAAAGCAATGACATCACGAATAGAACTTGCGCCAGTCATCAACATCACTAAACGATCTAAACCAAAAGCAATTCCACCATGAGGTGGACAACCATATTTTAACGCATCCAGTAAAAAACCAAATTTCTCACGCGCCTCATCTTCACCAATACCAAGTACCCGAAATACGGTCGATTGTACTTCTGGGCTATGAATACGAATAGAGCCTCCGCCGATTTCCTCACCATTTAACACCATGTCATAAGCTCGTGACAGACAATTCTCTTTATTGGCTTCAAGGTTTTCAACATCCGATGGTGCGGTAAAAGGATGGTGTAAGGGAACCAAGCGTTTTTCATTTTCATTCCATTCAAACATGGGATAGTCTATTACCCACAAAGGTTTCCAGCCTTCTTGTCTCAATTTCAAATCATCGCCGATTTTTAAACGTAACGCGCCTAATGCTTCATTGACAATTTTAGCTTTATCCGCTCCAAAGAAAATTATACTGCCTGTCGTTGCCCTGGTGCGTTCTAAAAGTCCTTCAATCGCGTTATCTGGTAAGAATTTAAGAATAGGAGACTGTAGTCCGTCGCGCCCTGCGGTAATATCGTTCACCTTAATATAAGCCAAACCTTTGGCACCATAAATCCCGACAAAATCCGTATAGTCATCAATTTGTTTACGGGATAATATTTGACCATTAGGCACACAAAGGGCGGCAACACGCCCAGCAGGATCATTCGCGGGTTTGGCAAAGACTTTAAATTTAACTTCTGCCATTAAATCGCTAACATCAGTGAGTTCTAATGGTACACGCAAATCGGGTTTATCACTTCCATAGCGGTGCATTGCCTCGTGATAAGTCATGCTTGGGAAGGGAATAGGCAACTCTTCATCAATCACTTCTTTAAACAACTGGCGTATCATAGATTCCATCAAATTTTTAATGATGGTTTCATCAATAAAGGACATTTCAATGTCCAGTTGTGTAAATTCTGGCTGTCGATCCGCCCGTAAATCCTCATCACGAAAACAGCGCACAATTTGATAATAGCGTTCCATGCCAGACATCATTAGCAATTGCTTAAACAATTGAGGCGATTGTGGCAGGGCAAAAAATTCTCCTGAATGCATTCGACTTGGAACCAAATAATCGCGTGCGCCTTCTGGTGTGGCTTTGGTTAACATAGGCGTTTCTATTTCTAAAAAACCCTGTTGATCCAAAAATTGATGCAAGAAACGGGAGACTTTGGCGCGTAATTGAAGACGTGCCAACATTTGTGGGCGGCGCAAGTCTATATAGCGATAGCGTAAACGGATTTCTTCGTTCGTATAACTTTCATCCAATTGAAAGGGCGGTGTTTCAGCGACATTTAAAATCTCTATCAGCTTGCTAACGACTTCAACTTGCCCTGTTGGCAATTCTGAATTTTCTGTACCTGCTGGGCGATGGCGCACAGTGCCTTGAATGCGTAAGACATATTCGCTACGCACCCGTTCAGCCGTTGCAAAGGCTTCGCTCATTTCAGGATCGAATACAATTTGAGCCAAACCTTCCCGATCACGCAAATCAATAAAAATCACTCCGCCGTGATCACGGCGATGATGTACCCAACCGCATAAAGAGACGGTTTCACCGATTAATGATTCATTTAAATCTCCACAATAGTGGCTACGCATAAAAATTCCTTTTTCAATAAAAGTTGTAACTACTCCGCCTTGAAATCAATTTCAAGGCTTTCGTTTTGGACGTATTTTGGAGTACAACGCTTCAGCTTTGTATTTTGGAGTACAACGCTTCAGCTTTGGAATAGTTGTATTAAATCGCCAAAGCTGAAGCGTTTTCGAGGTTTTTGTTTTTTGAATAAAAACAAAACCTCGAACTCCATTTTTAACGCTAAAATCCGTTCAATTCCCTAATCCGTTGTACTAGGAGAAAAAAATCAGTTACCTGTAGAGGCGGAAGACGCACTCGTTTTAGGTGCTGCTGGTGACGTATTTGTTTTTTCCTTTTTTTCAGATTTTTTAGAACTGTCTGATTTTTCAGACGTTTTTTCAGAACTGTCTGATTTTTCAGACGTTTTTTTAGAACTGTCTGATTTTTCAGAATCTTCAGATTTTTTATTCCCCTTAAAATCAGTTTCATACCAGCCTGAGCCTTTTAGGCGGAAAGTCGTTGCTGATATGAGCTTTTTAAGGCTATTTTTACCACAAACGGGACATTTTTCCAGAAGTGGATCATTCATTTTTTGTAAAACTTCTAATTTATGATCACACTCTTTGCAAGCGTATTCATAAAAAGGCATAAGCATTTCTCCAAATTAAAAGAATTATTTGATAGTCGCAGTACGTTATAATTTCCATAGTGACTACGGACATCTATAGACATTTACGATCATCTTCCTAAAAACATCAGAAAGAAAACCTATGTCTTGGCATTAACGCAATGCTCTTATCGGTTATTGATTTTAATGCCAAATCACCGACTACTTTTCTAGCAATACCAATTGCACCATTGCAATCGGCATTTATTAACCTCCCATTTGAAGATTGAAACAATCCACGCTTAATACGTTTACCCAAACTTGGTTTTTTGATCGGATTTGAGCCATGCTTTTTTAAAGGTTCAAGCACCAAATGGTCAGTCTTTGAGGTGTAGCTTTCTTCCGTTATTTTTACCCAAATCCCAAATTCCTCCGCTTTATATTCTATGGAACGGATTAACTGAGTATGGGGTATTTGAACGAAGTTTTGATTATTTCGCTTTCCTATGTTGATGCGATTTTTCCATCCTTCATTGTTACCGATAATAATCGTGCCTATTTTATTTTCAACACAATAATCAACAATAAATCGGGAGGTTTTATGGATGTAATCGTTTATTTTTTGATGACGTTTATGTGTAAGATGATTGATGCG
>JAGLHR010000360.1 GCA_023143415.1 Thiomargarita sp.
CCTTTATGGTTGCCCTGAGTACAAATTTCAACTCTTAATTTACAGTAACTACTCCGCCTTGAATTTGCAAGGCTGAAAGCTGTAGTTACCATTTACATTGAATATGAAAATAGTCAAACCCTTTACTATTCATGCCCTAGAATTAGGGGATATGCAAAATTTTATCTACCTCATTCAAGAACATAGCTCAAAGCAAGTTGCTGTTGTTGATCCTGGTTGGGAAATCCCTAAAGTGGTTGCCCTAGTCGAACATCAGGGCTATAAAATAACCGATGTTTTGCTCACGCATAGCCATTATGATCATACGAATGGACTGACTGAATTATTAAAGACGTGCGATGCACAAGTCCATTTGTTAGAAGCAGAGGCGAAATTTTGGGAACATCAGTTGGATAAACCAAAATTGTATAAGGATGGTGATACCATTCAATTGGGCAAAATTCAGATTGACGTTTTGCATACGCCTGGACATACGCCTGGCTCTGCTTGTTATTGTCTTTATGAACATTTGATAACGGGAGATACTTTATTTGTCTCTGGTTGTGGACGCTGTGATTTAGACGGTGGTGATCCAGAACAAATGTATTACTCCTTAAAAAGACTGGCGGCATTGCCTTCACAGACGGTTATACATCCTGGACATAATTATGGCAATAAACTTTCTTCGACTATGGCAGAGCAGTTAAAGAGTAATCCATGTATGCAGTTTGACAATGTCACAGACTTTGTGCGTCAGCGTATGTAAGTGATATTTCAAAGCTAAAGCGTTGAACTCCAAAATCTCAGAAATCCGATTTTTATAAAAAATCGGATTTCTAAAATCAGTTAAGTTAAGTAGGTCGGGTTAGATTTTTTTGCGCAGTAACCCGACACAATTTATTAGTTAAGTAGGTCGGGTTACGTTATCACGCGACGCTTGATAAGGTAAATGTCGGGTTACGTTATCACTAACCCGACCTACCATACTTGTCTTCAACGGTTGGAAGACTAAAAACTTTGAATCAGACAAAGCTGAAGCGTTGTACTCCAAAAAATCAGACAAAGCTGAAGCGTTGTACTCCAATATACTCTTAAACCACTAAATAACCCCGTTTTTCCGCAATACTAATCATTGCTTGGGTTCCTGCATTAAATTCCAAAAAATCATTTTCTATCCCATCACTAAAAATGACTCCATTTTCTGGCATTTGTGATACTAAAGACATGGGTTGTTTTGCGGTTATTTTGCCAAAAACGAGTTGAGTGGCGGCGGTGCTGCTTGGAAATGGCTCGCGAACGGTGAAATGTAAATAATTGGCTTCCCAAGGATAACGGCAATCAATCGTTTGCTTTTTAGTGATTTGCTTTTTAGTGATTCGCTCTGTGTGTGAATCCTCTTCACCTTCCTTAATTAGAGCTTGAGTAATCGCCCTTGCACCGATGACAATGCTTTTAAACCAAGCTGTTGAGCCTAAACCTGTTGAAACAATAATGCCACTAGAAGAATGTTGTTCTTCCTCTTGCCCGATTTTGATTTGGTAAAGTGCCGAAGTATGTGATTTGCGCCCGATGAATAAATCGTTAACGGCATATAAAATTTGTCCGTTGTTTAAACTGGCTTTTGCCATCGTCACTTCTTGAATGGGACGATGTTGGGCAAATACTTCTGGAATCACTTTACTCAAATCAGCCACTTGGAACGGTAATAAGATGCCATCCCAGCGTTGAGGATCGGGATTTACACCAATAATTACTTGCCCATTCAAATACTTAGCTGTATTTGCGACTAAGCCATCTTGTCCCAAAACAACAATCGTATCTTGTTCAGCAAAAATAAAATTGGGCAAAAAATCACGATCTAAAACTTGAACACGCCCCAAGTGACGCAATTGGGCTTCCGCTGTCGTGACGGCTTCTTTATAATTTTCATGTTCTTTCTGATAATCAGAAAAATCGGCACCCAAATGTTCAAGATAAAACTGAGCCTGAGCGAGGGTATTAAAACGGGCGATTAAATCATCCAGGCGAGTGCGCCGCACCACGAGAATAATTTTATTTTCCATTTTATTTTTCATGCTATTTACGCTTACGTTGTTGCAATAATTCGGTGAGCAATTCAGGCGAGACATTTAATTGCCCAATTTTGTCAGCACTATCGGCTATATCGCGGAAGGCTAATGCGACTAATTGACTGGGATTCATATCTATGCTGGCAAGGGCTTGCAGCACTTTCGCATCGACACCGCTAAGGGCTTGCATCGTCACGGTGAGGTTGTAGGCTTTCGCATCGGCTTCACATTTGAGATTTTCTGTTGCGAGTGCCACTAATTCTTTATTGCGCTTTTCTAAAGAAATTTTGCCCGTCATTTCTTCTTCGCTGATGAGCCGTTGTTTTTCTTTCACCACACGTTCCGCTTCCATTTGAGCTTCGCGCACTTGGCGTTTTTTATTTTCAACGGCAATTTCCGTTTGCAACTCATTTTCTTTAATGGCGCGTTCTTGTTCTACAGCGGCATTGCGCCGCGCATAAATCGCTTGATCAGCTTCTTTCAGTAATTGTTCACGTACATCGGCTTCTAAGGCACGCGCTGTTTCTGGATTAGGTTTAATGGATAAAATGGATAAACCGAGAATTTCTAAACCTAATGACGTGATTTCTTTGGAGGCGTTTAAGCCGTCAAAGATTTTTTTGACCAAACTATCGGCGGCACTGAGCGCGTCACGTAGGGATAAGTGACCTAATTCATTTTGCATCAAAACCTGAATTAAATTAATGAGGCGTTGAGACAATTTTTGAGGATCATCGCTGATGTAATTACGACCCGTATTGTCTAAGGTAAAATTGAGTAATTGTGACAATTGCTTGGGATCGACGACTCGTGATGTGACTTGACCTTGAATGCTCAATTCTTGAAAGTCAGCTGTGACTTGGTTGAAAATAAACGGCATTTCAACACTTTCCAGCGGGACAGTAATCAGTGAGCTTGTTGGTGCAAAGTAAAAAAAGGCAAGCCCTTGTCCCTCACGTTTCAGTTTACCATTTTGATATTGTAATAAATAGGTGGTGGGTTGAATCTTGATAAATCGAATACCAAACATGGGCGATTTCTCCTTAATGAATGATGAATGTTTAATGGTGAATTATGAATTAAATCAAGAGCGTAGGGTCCTTGGAGTCCAAACCTTTAGATTTGGAAGTATTTGATATTTAAGCGAAATAATCCAAATTTGAAGGTTTGGACTCCAAGACTTAACTTAATGGCATTGAAGCGTAGGGTGGGTAGAGTGAAACGAAACCCACCGCAACCATTCAATAAATATTAATGGAGAAATGGTGCCACTTCGCTCCTACCCACGCTTGCTGATTCTGAAAATTGAATTATGGGCAGTTACAAAAAATCACTTAATTGTTGACCTTGTAATAATCCTGCTATATTTGTAAAATGCTTGTCATAAGTAAGCAAAGTAAAATGGTATTGCATAGCAGTGGCAGCTATCCACATATCATTTGTTGGAATAGGTTTGCCTTTGTTTCGGAGTTGTTTATAAATCATGGCATAGTATTTCGCAGTGACTTCATCTGAAGTTAATAATTTAACCCGAGATGTTTCCAAAAATTGAGACAGTTCGCGTTGATTTTTGGGTTCTTGATTACCGACTGAAAAGCCCGCAAGTAATTCGCCCAATACGACATTGTTGATTCCAATGGTTTGTGCATAACGTAAAATTTCAAGCGTTTGTTGGTTCCCACGCTTTAATTCAACATAAGCATTTGTATCTATTAATATTTCTATTAACGCCATAATTCCTCATCTATTTGTGAAAAATCAGATAATCTTGATAGAAATTCATTGCTTTGTTGTTCTGTCCAAGTACCAGAGAGTGTATCTAAATCGTGGTAAATTGGATGCAATAATCGCTGATAATCCTCCATCGTTAGTAAAATAAATTCGGTTTTATCTTGTTTAAGAATTTGAGTGCCGTACTTTTTGGTACTTTCGATAATATCATTAAAATGAGTTTGCATATCTTGTAACTGCCAAACTTGATTCATAGTTCACTCCTGTTTTGATAAGAAATAATATCTTGAACTTCCATTAATCCGTTCGAGTTTGAAGAAAAACTTTATTCGAGGTTTGAGTTTTTTCTTCAAAAAACGTAACTACTTATGGCAACCACAAGGGATTGCCCCTACGACATAAGAATAAGGGGCAATCCTTTATGGTTGCCCTGAGTTACAAACTTACACACATTACACTTGCTATTTTGTAGATTCCTCAAAAGGATTGAATAATTGAATACCGCATCCTTCAAAATCCTTTGTATTACGTGTAACCAATACCAGATCGTGTAGTAGGGCAGTTGCCCCAATCAATAAATCAGCTTGTGAACTCGTTATTCCTTGCTGACGAAACCGCCCTCGCCAAATGCCACATTGTTTGGCAATTTCTATCGTCACTGGTAAAACTTCACAACGAGATTGGACAAATTTTTCAAACCAAGCCCGTTTTTTGCGAGCATCTTTGTAGGTTAAACCATAGTAAATTTCTTCAATGCTGACGACACTCATTAAAACCGGGGTTTGTTTATCAATCAATTGCCTGACTTGTAAGTTTGGCTCACGTTTCATAGCCTCACTAACGGCATTGCTATCAAACAAAAAACTCATTTGGCTTCTCCAAGATTAGGTTGGGGCGATCTTGACGTATTGGAAGTTCAATGTCTGGTTCAAGCGCATTAATTTTGTCTAAATCTGACCAAAGTTCAGCCATTGTCGGTTTAGGACTATTCGATACGGATAGTTCTTTTAGTTTGTCAAGTGGCTGTATGGTAATTCGTACTTGAACCTGTTCAGGTAAATTGAGCGGTGTAAGAGGGCGCAAAATACCATTTTCATAGATGGCAGTCACTGGGTTATTCATAGTAATAGCTCCTAATTTTTTTATCAAGACGCAGGATTTAAAACAATGCCATTAAGTTAAACCAGGGCGAACACGCAGGTTCGCCCCTACAATATTATGATACGCGGGATTTTTCTAGTTCCCACGCGCCGGCGTGGGAACTCATTCTGGACGCGCCAGCGTCCCGTTTCTACTATGCAGTCGCATAGATTTCAACTTATGCACTACTGGATAACGGTTTAGGTATAGATTTCTTATTTTTACGCCGTCTAAATGAAATTCAATCGCGTCAGTAATTAATTTGAGTACTTCTTTTTTTGTCTCAGCAACCGCAATACCGCCTGATCAATCTGGTACAGACGCACCAAAACTATTTTCACCTTCTTCTAAGATGACGACATAACGCATACTTTTATTTCTCATTATTTCAATCCTGCTTGCTTTAAGATACGGTTTAATGTACCTGGATGGACAATTTAATAGAATGTTTGAATTGTCGATTTATACCTTGAGCCATCCGTTGCACCGTCTTTTTGGTGCACTTTTTTAATGAGGAAGCCGTTGCACAAAAAGGACTTTGCCCACCCTACATGACTACATGACTATTTTTCTAAATGGTTTCTATTTCTGGATTGAAGGTGTTGAAGTATTGTTTGGCAAAGCTCAACAATCTCTTATCACAAGCGACAAAGTAGTCTATTGCAATCCATTGATGAATAAGAACCGATGTAGATAGTTGAATGGCATCTAAAGTACCTAAATTAGCTTTAGGTGCAATCCCTTCTAAAAGCTGCATTGCCAAATTTTTTACAATGATATTGACTTCTACCACGTTGAACCTTCGCATATCATTGTCAAACGTTTCCATCATGTTTTGTGCGGTTTTCAATTTTATATCTTTAATTCTAACACGCTTCATCACAGCAGAACGAAATTCCAGCCTTGAAATATCAGCAATCAAAAGAGTCAAACTATCAGAATGACGCTGTAAGGAATTAATCAGATTATTGGTGCCTGTTTCTTTATGGTAAAGTTTGACCACCGCACTGGTATCAAAAAACAAGTTCATGCCGTATTCCTTTCTTTAACAATATCGTCAGAAAGGTTGCCGCTGATAGACTGGCTCAATACTTGAGCTTGTTCAAACAACATTTTTTCTAAGTCCACCTTGGGAAAAATGATGACATTAACGACTGCATCATCAGAAAATGGCAGATCATTGAGTTCAAAATGCCCATTTTTGATATGAACTTCTCTCGTAACTTTATACATAATTGAATTCCTTTAATGAATGTGAAAAAAAATTTCTAGTTCCCACTCCGTCGAGGTGGGAACTCATTGCTAAAACGTTGTGTCTTCTCGACGCTGGAGCGTCGTAGTACGCATTCACTCACACGCTATAGCGGTGG
The DNA here is from genome assembly GCA_023143415.1 of Thiomargarita sp. GTDB lineage: Bacteria > Pseudomonadota > Gammaproteobacteria > Beggiatoales > Beggiatoaceae > QNES01. The sequence goes on from JAGLHR010000360.1 coordinate 6,290, forward strand.
GAACGAGGAAAATACCACTGTTCCAAAGCTAAAGCGTTGGACTCCAAAACGCCCAAAGCTAAAGCGTTGGACTCCAAAACGCCCAAAGCTAAAGCGTTGGACTCCAAATAAATCCCTTATGGTAAAAACTTGATGTTCGAGTATTAATAATGCCCCTTACTGCCTATTTGAACTTGTTTTAATAATCCCCCTCGCTAACGGGCGAAAAGCCCGCCCATCTCCACTGAAAAACCGCGAAAACCCTTCATAATATTCTAAACGCAATACTTGGATAGTCACAATTGCCCCTTCTAATATCACAATAAAAAGGTTGCCTAAAATAATAATGAGCCAGTTGGCAGGTGTTCCCATCATATTCGCCAAAGTAAAAACGGCTATGGCTAAAGCAGCATGATTTAAGCTAAAAGCCGCGACACGCAAAAATGATAGCGTATTGGCGAGATAATTGATAATGGATTCAAGCCCTTCAATTAAAGTCACTAAAATACGTTCAGCTAACGGTAATCGGTTTTCGTACCATTTATAACCAAGAATAATCAGAAGGGGTAGCAAGATAGCCAGTTGTTGATCGATCTCAAAAATGTCCATTTTCATCCATTGAGAGATGGCATAAAATCCTCCTAAATATAAAAAAATACCCGCAATACCGGTATTGTTAAATAGTGCGGCAGCATAATCCCTCTCTCGCCAACGATTGATAATGGTAATCAGGAGTGCCAATAAGATAAAAGATACGCCCCAATAGAGTGCGATAGTTAGCATTAAGTTAGGGTTGTGAATTGGGGATAGCCACAATGCCGGCAGTAAAACTTCTTCAAAACCAAAAATACTGCCATATAAAAAGCCAAAAACGATTGATGATATACCTGCGAGGATTAAAAACGGTGTAAAACTTTTTAATTTGTCGCGCCAAATCCAACCCGCCATCGCAATTAATGCCCCATGCCCTACATCGCCAAACATACTGCCAAACATCAAGACAAATGTAATGGCAAATAAAAGCGTTGGATCAAATTCACTATAGCGAGGAATACCATAATTTTTCACGAGCGTGATATACGGTGCTAAAAATTTATGATGGCGTATTAAAGAAGGCACTTTTGGATATTCTGAAGGAGAAGGCTTGCGTGTGTTGAGTACAAAAGGGCAATCCAATTTTTCATTGAGTGACGTTTTCAATTGAGACAAATCCGCTCTGGGAATCCAACCTTCAATTAAAGCGAGTTCTCCTCGCCCTCTTAACGTTTCTGTTAAGTCGGCATAAGCGGCAGCGCAATTTAATGTTTGATAGGCGTTTTCTAAAAGAGCCCTATTTTCTTTGGCGAATGTTTCGAGAGTCGCTGTAACCGTATCGGTTTGTTCTTGCAACTGCGCCAATTGCGCCGTTAAATCAGCATAAACTTTTTGTGGGTGATTATGAAATGCGGGTGGTATCGTAAGTTGTTGAAAATCGGCATGTTCTAGGATTGCGCTCACTTTCTTTTGATGTTCTAAAGGTCCCGCAAGTACAAAATACGCCGTCTGTTCATCATGGCGAAAAACGTCTATAAAATGTTCCGCTAAAGCAATTGCATCAATCAGATGTTCAAGGTTTTCAACCGGCACGGTGCCAATATGTAGATTTAAAAACTGCTTGGGTGCTTGAAAGTATTTTAAATCAAAATCCAGTTCAGCAAAAGTTTGTAGTGTTTCAAGTAATTGCTTTAAAGCAGTCTGTTGTTCATTAAAATGATGTAATTGCTCTTCAAGTTGAGACAATTGCAACCAAATTTGACCTAATTCGCTATTCACTTTTTCTAAAGCCGCAAATTCAATCACAGAATCAGGTTCAATCGGTGGTGTAAAATGAATACGTGCTAAAATTTTGTCTAAACGGCTTCGCGCCTGATTAAAGAGTTGACGAAATTCTTCCCCTGGGCGTGCTGGCAATTGTTCGGCAACTGCTTCAGTGTTTTCTGGATTAAATAAGCCATAATTCGCCAGCACTTGTGCTGCTAAAGGTGCATCATCAGTCAGCACCTTGAGGGAGATATATTGCATGGGTGATGGTTTAAACATAATTTGTAATTCCGGTGAAGGCGATTTTACTTAATGTTGTCGAATATCCCGCATTATTCTCATCGTTCATAAAGTGCCTCCTGCGGTTTTTTTCATCGGGCGTTTACCCCTTTCTAATCCTTGCTTAACCAACTGCGCTGGATAATATTCCGTTATTGAAGCGACTCGTTGATATGCCTCAAAATACCATCCGCCTTGTTTTGCCAACAAAACGGCGAGTAAAGTTTTTTTAGACAGCGCGGGTAAATTGCTTTGCTCAATCGCTTGTGCTTCAGAATCTTGTAACGGTGCGTCGGTAACAGCGGTAAATTCTGCAACAACTTTGTCACCTTGTGCATCAGTAACAATAACTTGATAACGTCCTTTTGTAAGCAATTGTTTTTTAAAGGTAATTTCTGCTGTGTCACTCTTCTCATCCCACAACATTTTTTTAGCCCCAATTTGAGACACTTGGATTTGATAGGGCGATTTGCCACCATACCAAGCTAAGTGTAATTCACGATTCCCTGCTATCAATTGGGCATTTTTCCCTTTAAACAAACGCATGGACATTGGAGGGAGGGTACCGGCTTCGCCGTCAAGTACGTGAAGTGGCTGCGTTTGAATATCGTTTTGCCACAACCGATTAAACCACACAGAAACCGTATTCATCACGCCATTCACCAGATTGGGAGAATGAGTGGCAGCGGTGATAATGTATGGTTTTTCTTGAGTATCCGCATATTTCAGGGTTTTAAATTTCCCCTCATCCAACGCGAGGCTGATGGAATTTTCCTTGTCGCGAATTTGCTCAAATTCATGAGTGGGCTTATGAACGGTGATTTTATCGCCGATTTGCAATGGCTGAAAAGGGGCAATCTTTTTGAGTTTCTTGCCATCGCGTTCAATGTGAAATGCGGATGGTGGACCATTTATTGTGTCAATATAAGCGGCATTGATTCCGGTTGAGATTAATAAAATGAGAGTTGCTATGATGTGTTTTGACATTATTTTCTCCTAGGTGCCGGTGCATAAATAATTAGATAGCAATTTTCATCCTTTTCTTGTTTGAATCAGAATTTTCAGAATTTGAGAATTTTCAGAATTAATATTTCACTCGATCAGGCTGCCAGTTTTCTCGTTACCCCAAACAATAACTACAAGGATTATATATAAGAAAGGATTAGATCGATGCTCGTTTTTAATCCATTCGAGGTTCAAGTTTTTTTTCAAAAAACTTGAACCTCGAA
>JAGLHR010000361.1 GCA_023143415.1 Thiomargarita sp.
GTCCAAACCTTTAGATTTGGAATTGGAGTCCAACGCTTCAGCTTTGGAAAAGTGATGCGAATTAATTTCTCAGGAATTGCTTTAAAATCAAACATTTAAAAATGTTTTTATCAATTTTGTTCTGGACTCCAAAACCAAAGCTAAAGCGTTGGACTCCAAAAAACGCCCAAATCTGAAGGTTTGGACTCCAAAACCAAAGCGTTGGACTCCAAAAAACGCCCAAAGCTAAAGCGTTGGACTCCAAAACCAAAGCTAAAGTTTCAATCAGTTGAAACCTTATCAACTGGCGGACCTAACAGATTAAGTGCCTCATCACGAAGCCCCACTAAAACACTCTCCCCAGACGGTATAACGCGCAATTCACCATAACGTGCATTCTCATAGTATTTAGCATGTCCTTCTTGAAAGAAAAAACTTTCTGCGCCCAACCAAATACCATCTCCCCGTTTACGAAAGCGCAATAATGTTTCATTCACCCTAAGCGATATACGCCCTTCATAAATCATTAAAAAATGAGCCACTTGCTTCTCATCCCGTTTTATCACGATATAACCGTCTTTTTCAACTTTTTCTAAATCAGGATTGCGGGCAATATTATAGCGCAATACCATATAATCCCCCTGCATGATAGAACGAGGATCACGGGGCATCAATTCCAAAAATACAGTCATGCCCTCAGCAAGTAATTGTTCCTTCTTATAAATCTCAAAATTCACCACTCCTAACACAACCACTGCTATGATAAAAACCAATAAACGACGCATTATAATTGCCCTCCTTTTAACAATAGTTGCTCTTCTTTTAACAGTGGAAAGACATTTTTAAACACAAAACGCAAAATCAGCAATACCAACCCCGCGCTCACCAATGTTATCGACTTCATCAATAAAGTGATATTTAAATGGTAGTAAAAAGCCACAAAAAATACGACAAGAAAAATAACAGCCATTCCCATCAAAACACGATTACCCCGATGGAAACCCAATAACAGCACAATAACAGCCGCTATAATGCCAGGGCTTTGATAAAGCAAAATGGCAACTAACAGGGAACCTGCAAGAATAGCAATACTGCCTGTTGAAGAAATCGGAATATTGTTCGCGCATAACAGATGATATTCTAAAAGCAGTAATATCACCGTTAAACCCAAAGTTGAATACCACCAACTCAAATGCGGAATGAATATAATGCCTTGTAAGATAGACAAAAGTAACACTGCCTGCAAAGCGATGACAAAACCATATCCCAAAGGCTTATAAAGGCTTACCATGATTTCATTCGTCAAATGACTGGATTCGGCTACCCAATACCAAACTGCCCCAGCAGCTATCAGAACAATAAGCAAATGGATACCTTGGTAAAGCTGATAATCATAAAGCAACACAAGTGCCGCTACTGTGGCGATGAGAACGCCCAAAAAGCGAAGAATGTTATCCCGATAAACCGTAATCAGTACGATTTCTAAAAACCAAGCGGCTAACGCGCCTATTGCCACCTCTCTTGTTTCAACACCAATGCCCCCAATAAACAAGATTTGACCCGTTAAATTGAGAGTTAATGCTAAGTGATTGAAAAACAATACATTTTTTTTAAAATGATGCAAAAAAACGGTGCAGACGATTAAAACTATACCCACGACAATAGCCGATGAAGGAGAATCAATTATCGCCGCAATAAAAGCAATAAACGGTATGATAGCCATCCAAACACTAAAACCGATCAACGCATTGATAAACCAAGGTATAGAAGGTTTCTCAGATGAACTGACTAAAGTTTCAGCCATTTTTTCCCGAACATCAGGCTGCAACAGATTTTGCTTGACTAAATCATCAATGACAGTACGCAATGGTTCAGTCATTTTTTAACCTCCTCTCTCCATGTTTTTGTAATATCCAACAACCACTTTGTTGCTAAAGACGCTTGTCCAACGACAGCCAAAGCCAAAAGTAGCCAAGCAAATTCATCATTTAGTAATTTAGCGAGCAGGGTAGTCAAAACGATTATGGCACCCAATAAACTAATCGCCAGCAATAATAAATCATGCCTTTGATGACGGTAATACCATAAAACCAGGGTGGTCGAGCCGATATACAATATGAGTGTTATAGCATATAGCAGATAACTTTGCTTATGCCAAAAATCAACAATGGCATTTAAACTCGGTATCATAATAAAAGTCAAAGCCGCGCAAAAAATAACCACCCCAAGCCAGTAGCCTTTTAACACACCTTGTTTATAAGCAAATTCCCAAACAAACATTGCCAAGCCATTGAAAAAAAATAGTAATAAAAACAAAGCAGTATAATTGTCTAACTGAATGACTTGAGTCCAGTAGAGAGCAAGGCTAAGATTAAGCAATACTAATAACAATAACCACAATGGCGCAAAAGCACCAAGTAATACCCAGGGAATAATTAAAATCGCCCAACTCAGAAACAAACTAAAAGCATTAGCCCCAGTTTGATATTCTTGCCCATAAACCGCCAACAACGCGCCAAGCAATACAGAGGTCGCCAATAAAGCAGCTTGAGCAGATAAACTATTCAGTCCACGCCATGAAACGAATAGTGCCAAACTCAATATGCCCACTTCAAGAAGACCGAATTTGACAAAATGATTCATATCAGCCCAATTATAGGCAAAGAAAAAGATAATGCCAGCAAGCAGCAAAGTTGTACCCAGTAATAACAGCATTTTGTCAATAAAATGCCGCCAAGCCGCCGCATCAGGCACCATACCAATTCGACGTAGGGCATGTTCTAGCGCGGGATGCGTCAAATAATTAGTCCATGCAAGAGTACAAAGCTGATTAGAAGTAGTCGGGCTATCTAATGGATTAGGTGGCATAATTTATGTTCCTAAGTTTAAGAATTAAATTTAAAACTTCATGCAAATTGGCATATTTCATGCCGTATTATCGAATCGAACCCATCATCCCCTTAAAAAAGCGGGAAGAACAACATAAAATCAACCGTTTGCCTAATATGGCATTTTTAGGTATCATGAACCTATCCCACTAATACTTAACCCAAACAATATAACTACAAGGATTATTTATAAAAAAGGATAAGAACTCGATCTGATTTTATTAAATATTTGATTTATAATGTTTTTTTATCCTTTATTATCAATAATCCTTGTAGTTATTACTTGTCGTTGAATAGTGGGATGGGTTCATATATATTTAATTAAACTAGCGCATTTAAAAATTAAATTCATTGTAAATCAATCATTTAAAAATTCACGACTCAATGAGGTGAAAAATTAAAAACAATAAAATCAAAGAGTTATATTTTTTTTGCGTCATAACTATCATAACAAATTTGACAAAACTATCATAACAGATGAAAAAAATAACATTAGCTATTCTTTTAATGCTGGCAACACCCACTCTGGCTCAAACTGCCGCCAAAAGTTATGGTCCAATTCAAACGGGTGAGATGCTTTGGAATATTGCCGCTCAAGCGCGTCCTGATCCTTCAATTAGTCGATATCAAGCGATGTTAGCCTTGCACAAAGCCAATCCTCACGCATTTGAAATCCCTTGCAATATAAATTCCTTAAAAATTGGTAAAATCTTATATATACCCTCACGCGCCGAGATGCAAACATTAACTAAAGCGCAAGCTGTTAAAGAATTTAATCTGCAACAAAAAGAATGGAAAGCGCATCGCAAGCAAGGACAAAAGATCGTTTGTTCGCAAACGGCAGAATTACAAGTAGCCGAGCCAGAAAAGCCACTTCCCTCTCTCTTTAAAAACATATTTACCCCAAAGACAGATGCAAAGAGAGAGCAACCCGTTTTACCCGTTTCACCACCTATTAAACAAGCAAAAGTTCCTGAAACTGAAAAAACGATCTTAACTCCAATAGCATTTATTTGGAAAAATACACGCTTATGGCTATCCAATCCATTACATTTGTCGATAACCATTGGTAGTATGGCACTACTACTCTTAATTTTAATTGCATTTTTCATTGGCAGGAGTTCTACCACCAAGCGATCTTATAAACATAAAAAACTGGCTCATTCCCAAAAAACGAAAAAATTGGGTGAGATATTAGAAGACACTTATATCATTAACGCTGAAACGGCAAATACGGCAAATCAAACTTCTCAAAATAACCCTTCTGATAAAATGCAGGAAAAACTGAACAATGTGAGAGCCTATATTGCTGAAGATGAAGAGCAACTCACCCAAAAAATGTTGCGGGAAGTCATACAAAAAGGCACAGTAGAACAACAAGCTGAAGCCAAACAACTATATGAAATATATAGAAAAATCAATCATTTCAAACAAGAAAAAATGGCCATGCCCAAATCTGCGACTTCTAATCCCGCTTGGCCAGATTTAGAAAAAATGGGTGAACATTGCTCCACTCAAAATTTACTTGAAAATAAAGACAAACTGTTTAAATTAATTGACAAAATTTTTGAGCTATTGGACTATGAACTGAATGCCCAAGGCAAATTGATTGAAGCCTACAATACCAAACGTCCTCAACAAGACTTTTTGGGTAAGAAAAATTATGAAATTGTAGAAAACTCTGAAAAATTCGTTGTTGATGATGAGGGAAAACCACGACATGAGCAAGATCAGACGCGGTATATGTAGTGAAAGCGGAAATCCCAATTGCAAAGTATTTCTCTGAAATGCTATAGTATTTACGGAGTCCAACGCTTCAGCTTTGGGTATTAATAGGAGTCCAACGCTTCAGCTTTGGATATT
>JAGLHR010000362.1 GCA_023143415.1 Thiomargarita sp.
GCTGAAGCGTTGGACTCCAAAAACGGCTTCTGGAGTACAACGCTTTAGCTTTGTATAGGAGTACAACGCTTTAGCTTTGTTCGTCTAAAAAAACACCCAAAGCTGAAGCGTTGGACTCCAATTTTAACTCTTAATTCGCAGTGATGTAGGTGGGCAACTTTGGTGCAACAGCAAAACCCCGTAAAAATATGCCGTTGTACTAAAAAAGACATTGCCCACCCTACCTTTACTACTACCTTTACTACAAGGATTGTATATAAGAAAGGATTGGATCGATGTTATGCTTGTTTTTAATCCCTTCTTATATACAATCCTTGTAGTTAGCGTTTTTAATCCCTTCAATAAATCACTAAAACTCAATCATCAAGTTTTTTACCAAAGACAATAACTACAAGGATTGTATATAAGAAAGGATTTAATTATCAGTCAGGGCGAACAATGGTTGAAAAAATCCGTTTATTCCGCCAATCCGCTGTACTACTGACAACAACATAATAAATAATGAATTAACAATTAACTAACCATTCGTCTTGTAAAAACAACCATTTATCGTTCATCATTTATTCTAATGATAATATCACCTACTATTTTCAATAAGAACCAAAAAATCACAGTATAAGACAATCTACAGTGATTAAATTCAATCTTTCAAAAAGCCTAAATTGAAATAGATTTGACAATATTTCAAAAAAGGTTTATATTTCTGAATATAAGGATCATGTTCAATTTATCTGTATTATGAGTAACAAGATAAACATGAACATGAATAATCACTTACTTTTAAAGAGGAGTTCTATAATGACTCACAAAAAAATATTGACGGCGGCTATTGCAGCTGCCCTGTCAATTGGGGGCGGAACAGCGCAAGCTGCCAGCATTTTAAATGTGACTTCCCCCTCCACCATTGATAATGGTATAGCTTATGAGTTGTTTAGTCCGGTGGAACAAACACTTCCTGCTGGGTATGCAACCCTTCCTGAAAACTGTGCAACAACGAGTTGCTTCCAGGTTGAGTATCATTTTGACGAAAACATCACCAAACTCTTTGAGGATTTTGATGTTAAGCTCACATTGAAGAATGCGATCTTTGTAGAAAACGAAGAACCAGAGTTGATTGTCACTAGTGATGGTACTACTGAGCATGAAGTTCAGATAGATGCAACAGGTTTCAGTACAGACTTTACTACTAAACATGTTGCGGCGGATGCCGATGAAATTATTTTAAACGGAAGTCCGAGAAATTATCTTAAGTTGAAACCATTCCAGATAAAGGTTCTTGAAAAAAACTTTGCACAATCGGGTCAACAAGTTGAACTCACCATTACTTTATCTGGTTCGGTCAACGACGAGCGGACGGTAGTACTGGCTAAAACCGTGGCAGGTTATACCCCTTCGATTACTCCGACAAGTGATACTCAAATATCGGAAATTGATGTTGAAGCAGTGGGAAAAGCCTTTACTTCTGGTCAAGTCAATGATGTGATGCTTGCAAATCTTGGGAACATAACGTTCTCCATGAATACCGATCCGACAGGTAAGAATTATAGTACGCCATGGTCAAGTAACCTTCTTAGTGAGTCTGCAAGGGTCACAAACTTACCTGTTTTGCCTGACGGCGCTGAGGTGTATTTTGACAACGATTCTGACTGTTCCAGTAGTGATTTTGATGGTACGCTTGACGGTACAGAAGCCGAATGGGCCACCTTGAATACTGGAAATTTGAATCATTATCTTTGCGTTAGACTGCCTGATGGGAATACTGATGTGATTGGCCAGTCTAAATTACCAGCAAAGTTGTTCTTTACGGCCAATTACGGCGCACAGGTACTTAAACTTAACGGTAATTTAGGCCATGTAAAGCGTAATGGTGCATTATGCAACGTGTTTGTCGTAACAAATAACGGGATGCAGGATATTAGCAATGTCCGTGTCACTAACCTGTCCACTAAAGATGCAATAGTGATAGGTACTTTGCGTAATATGCAAAATGAGATCATATTTGAAGACGTGGAGTTAGCAGCAATTCCCGCGAAAGGAACGGTACGATTGAGTGGTACTGATCTTGAGGGAGAGGCGAATATGGACGCTTGGACAAATCGTGGTGTTTTAACCGTTGGAGGCACAATTCCCACTGGGATGATGGAGCTATTTCTCTTACTCCGTAAGACGGATGATGCTACTGGTCAGGGTGCATATCCCTTAATAAACATGAGTTTGGGTGCTTCTGGTAACGCTTGCGAATAACAACTTGAGAGGGAGTACAAATGATGCGTAATAACAGAGTTTTGGGTGCTGCAGTAGCAGCTGCACTCTTCCTACCGATTGGTTCTGCCTATGGTGGGAGTTATAATGTGAATAATAGTTTGTTGTCAATGCCAGCTGCAGATACTGCAGCGGGTGACAGTGTGGTTACGAGTTGTTCGGTAACCGATGGTATGGGGACCTGTGTTGTTAATAGTTCTTTCGATTTGGTGCCCAGTACTGTAGTGAATGTCCCAGATGACGGCTTGATTTATGCCACAGAATTGTTCAATACACCACCGTCTGGCATGGAATATCCCATACTGCCATGCGGTACAGAGCCTGCAGCGATTATGTTCACCATAGATGGTGAAAATGATAATGATAATACATTAGCTACATTTACTTTATCCAGCGGCAAATTTGAAAATGACCCTGTTCTTGGTATATCAGATTCAAATGGGGCAATTACAAGTCCTATGACAATTCCGGATGGTGGGGGCGATGGCAGTAATTTTGTTAAATACAATATTGACACGACAAATGGACGATTACAAGTCAATGATCAGCTCATATTGACCTATTTTATGCAAGATGCGAGCACATTGGGCACCGCTGGTAATACAATCAAAATGACGATGGTGGTGAAAGGTAGTAATACCAGAGAGGAGATCATTGCGACTTCAAAGGAAGGACTTCCACTTACAGGTTTCGGGCCCAGCCCACAAGAAGAAGGAAAAGTCCAGATCGATGTCACTAATGATAATAAGACATTTGCCACTGGAGAAGAGCCTGCCTACATAGATAGCCAGACTGCTATGATATGTTACCTCAATCTCGAAACCAACTCAGGCAATGATGATGAATATATTGTGCAGTGCGATGGTAAATCGGAGTTTAAGCTTGGTTCAGGTGATTTGACTATCAACGAAGACCAGAGTAAGTTGGAAATAACGGGGACCCAGTTTCAAGCTTCAACAGGGAGCGAAATGGTGTACCTATCATTTGATGAGTCTGCTACCTTTGGTAAAGACATAATAGCCGTGGTGGATCCTGATACTTTTGATGCGACATTCAGCTTCACAAACCAGAATATGAATGATGCTGGCGATCTTGGACATGAAATGCCACTCATTATGGAAGTGGACGGCGTGACAGAAATTGGTATCGTCGAAGAAGCACCGATAGCCAGTCTGATGATAGATTTTGAGCAGGGCAATGACGAAAACGTTGATACTTGGGCTATGGCAGATATAGGGCCAATAGAATCACCATGCCTGCTGATTCGCAGAAACGGTATGGTCTGTAATGTCTTTAACGTGCCTCCAAGCACAGCACAGGATATACTCAATCTCCGTATTACCAATGAGTCCGTTAAGGCAGGTAAATTGACAATGACCTTGTATAATATGGACGGCACAGTAGTGGGAGATGAGTCGGTCGTTTTAGTCGAGTCGTTAGAACCTGGTCACACAGTACGCTTTACTTCTGCTATGCTAGAAGGAGAAGACTATTTTAATACGACATGGACTGGTCGTGCTAGGTTGGAGATTAGATCGACATTGGATAAAATAGAAATGTTTACATTACTACGTTACCAAGGTGATGCTAAACTTCTGACTAACGTCAGTTTGGGTGCAAGTGGCGTGGCTTGTAGTCAATAATGGGACATTGTATCATCTGTAATTGATGCAGATTGATGTTCTGAATTAAGGGTGGTTTTTTTATAACCACCCTTTTTTTTTGCTTAAAATTAAGTACAACGGATTAACGAAATAAACGAATTACAGGTTTGAAAAATTCGTTTATTTCGCAAATTCGCTGTACTTATACTCAATACCAGCCCTACACTTGCTCATTATCTTTTCTTAAAGATAATTTTTTCCTCTGCTTGTTTAAATTCAACATCAAACAAATCAAATACCACCTCTCTGCCTAAGAGAATATCTTGATACGCATCGGTTTGCATCCAAGCAACAGGCGCAGTAAAAGTGTGAGAATCAAGTTGTATTTCTATCTCTCGCAGGGCATACTCGACATAACCACCAATACCTTCAGCTTGACTAAGCCTTTCAGCTACAGCAAGTTCATAACCTAGAATCATTCCCAAATTTTTAGGGATGAGACTGAAATCCGCACCTGAATCGACTAACATTTCAAGCGTTTTTGAATTCTTCACTTTCAGTCGAACTGTATATTTAGGCTGCCATTCATGACGCTTGACATTTTTAAATCTAACTGGAAGAAACCGCACAGGCTCAACAAAATCGCTCTCAAAAATATAGTCCATGATATATTGAGAATCGGGAAGATTATCAGTCGCTTTTGCCACTTTAAAAATATCTTTATCATGTACAATAACGCCCTCATTTGTGAAAGCAATCCATTCGGATTTGTATTCTCTTAATTGGCTTCTATTGGAATCATACCAATCCTGTGGCGTTTTATATTGTGTTTTCATAATGAGTACTTTGGTATAGGAGATTTTATTTCTAAAGCCTCGAATGGATTACAAAACAACTACAAGGATTATATATAAGAAAGGATTGGATCGATGTTCGTTTTTAATCCTCAGTTATGTAGGGTGGGTAGAGCGAGAGCGAAACCCACCATTTTTCAACTCAGTTATGTAGGGTGGGTAGAGCGAGAGCGAAACGCACCGAACCGCCAAAAATGGTGGGTTTCGTTTCACTCTACCCACCCTA
>JAGLHR010000363.1 GCA_023143415.1 Thiomargarita sp.
CTTATTCCGACTGACGAAAATATTTATACGTAGGGGCAACCCCTTGTGGTTGCCCTGAGTAGTTACCGTTTTTTTAAAGAAAAACATCGAATAGTCTGTTAAAACAGACTAATTAGAGAAAGAGTTTAGCTGAGCCTGCTTTGGCTTTTAGGCTTGCAATTTCAAGGCACTGAGTAATTACAATCACGAAGCCATTATACACCATCGCCTAAAGCGATCCTTTTGGAAACGCCTATTTTCTAAAACGGTAAAACCTGTTTGTTCAAATAGCCATAATAAATCACTAAAAGTGTAGCGATTATGTTCCATAAAATGTGTAAACATATCACCTAAAGTTTCATCACTGACATTCTTATCAAAAAGATCATCAGTGGTTTGTTCGGCGACATAACTCTCAAGGGATTCACGTTCCCAATCAATGATAAAACAACGTCCGCCCGGTTTAAGACAGCGATGAATAGATTCTAGCAATCGTATAGGTTGAATCATTTCATGGATACAAAAAATGCTGGTGATAGCATCCAAACTATTATCAGCGATGGGCAAATTGGCTTTATTCAAATCATGCTCAATCACCTGATAGCGGCTACTATCAAGTTCCTCCAACATATACGGGGCATATTCTACACCTATTAACTCTGCTTGAGAGTAACGAGCACGTAGATATTCTAATAACATACCAGGTCCACAACCAAAATCGGCTATTTTTGGCTTTTCGCTCAATACAGGCACAATATGAATATCCCATGCCTTCCAAAACTCAAGGCCAAATCGCTTTTCGGCAGTCTCTTTTATCTTCTGCACAAACTTTTTACTATCGCGATGATGTTGTGCAAGTTGAGTGAGTGTGTCTTGCATAGTCTCAATATTAATAATTTATTTTGGAGTTCAACGCTTTAAGCCTTGAACATATTTTGGAGTTCAACGCATTGCCTTGAGCGTTTATTGGAGTTCAACGCCTTAGCTTTGAACATATTTTGGAGTTCAACGCTTCAGCTTTGAGCGTATTTTGGAGTTGTCAAACAAAGTGTCAACGCCCTATCCCAAACAGGCAAAATCACATTAAAAGTTTCCAGCAGTTTCGTCTGAGATAATACAGAATAAGCAGGACGTTTAGCTGGAGTAGGATAATCGCTAGTAGTAATGGGCAACACACGAGGTTGTTTTTCAGACTGCGCTATGATGGCTTTAGCAAATTCATACCAACTTGTCTCTCCTGCACAAGTTAAATGATATAAACCAGATAATTCTTCAATATCAAGTTGATATAAAGGTGAATATAACTGTGCAATAATCTGCGCCGTCGCTTCTGCAATCATCCTGCTCCAAGTAGGCGCACCAATTTGATCAGCAACAACCTTTAACTCTTCACGTTCCTTAGCAAGGCGTTGCATAGTCAATAAAAAATTTTTACCCAGTAAACCATACACCCAAGCAGTGCGTAAAATAAGATATTGTCCTCCAACAGACATCACTGCCTGTTCACCAGCAAATTTTGTCGCACCATAAACGCCTAATGGTTTGACTGCATCTATTTCCGTATAGGGTTGAGTGTGACTCCCGTCAAAGACATAATCCGTTGAATAGTGAACAAGCAGTGCATTTAAGCGTAGGCATTCCTCAGCTAATATACCAGGGGCTTTACCATTAATCTCATAAGCCAATTCAGGCTCCTCTTCCGCCTTATCAACAGCAGTGTAAGCGGCAGCATTAACGACAATGGCTGGTTTAATTTCACGAATAACACGGCGGATCGAATCAGGATTGGCTAAATCAATAATGGCTTGTCGCAATTTGTTAGGGCTTCTTCCAGCGGCAATCACATCTCCAAACGGAAGACAACGCAGTAACTCCCAACCCACTTGCCCACTTGTACCAATAAGTAGTATTTTTTTCATTTTTGGATAAAATTGTTAATTATTAATTATTAATTATTAATTACTTCTATAACGTACTTGAAAAGCAAAATATTTCAATCGAAAATGTTTATAAATATCATGAGCGCAGCCGACTTTAAAACTTAACTATTTGTTTTTATTTGAAATAATTTATTAACGGAAAAATATATTCTTATATCAAGCCAATAAAAAATCCGTTTATTTCGCATTGTACTCTATATGTTTAACCTTTTTCCAATTATAGTGATGCTATTATTATCTAAATGAAAATAACAGCCATTTATCCAGGTACATTTGATCCCATCACAAACGGACATACTGATATAATCAAACGGGCGGCCAAATTATTTGAACAGGTTATTGTGGCAGTCGCCGCCAATTCCACTAAAACCCCTGCTTTTTCCTTAAAAAAACGTATTGACTTAGCCACTCATGTTTTGGCAGGATTAAACAATGTCACAATATGCGGCTTTAATGGCTTACTTGCTGAATTTGCTAAACAATGTCAAGCACAAGTTATTGTACGAGGACTGCGAGCAATGTCAGATTTTGAATATGAATTTCAAATGGCAGGAATGAATCGTACCTTGATTCCTGATATTGAAACCCTATTTCTTACCCCAGCAAACGAATATACCTATATTTCCTCAAGTCTTGTGAGGGAAATTGCAACATTAGGGGGTTGCGTGGATAAATTTGTTCATCCAGACGTTTGTGCTGCACTTTTAAAAAAAATGTGCTAATATCACTTACTTAATTTTTGAATCAATATTACTGTTATGGCGCTTTACATTACAGATGAATGTATTAATTGCGATGTGTGCGAGCCGGAATGTCCCAATGGTGCGATTACACAAGGTGAAGAAATTTATGTGATTAAACCCGAACTCTGTACAGAGTGTGTGGGTCATTATGAAACATCGCAATGCGTGGAAGTTTGTCCCGTTGATTGTATTCCAAAAGACCCTAATTTTACGGAAAGCCAAGAAGAATTGCTTGAAAGATACCATCGTTTGACAAAAAAATCAGACGATTAGAATTTTAGCTTTTAAATCTTGTTTTTCAAAAAAGGCTTGCAGTCTTCACTTCTTTTTAGTAGAATAGTTGCACTTAATAAATCAGGGCTGTTAGCTCAGTTGGTAGAGCGGCTGACTCTTAATCAGCATGTCGTAGGTTCAATCCCTACACAGCCCACCATTTTATCTAGCCCAAAAAGGGCCGTTAGCTCAGTTGGTAGAGCGGCTGACTCTTAATCAGCATGTCGTAGGTTCAATTCCTACACGGCCCACCAAAGCGAAAGTGGCGGAATTGGTAGACGCGCTGGTTTTAGGT
>JAGLHR010000364.1 GCA_023143415.1 Thiomargarita sp.
ATAGCTACGATGTCAGAGTACTAGATAATGAAGTTCTTCAAAGCTATCGAGAAAAAGCAGAGGCTAAAGGACTTGAATATCAAACACTTATTAATCATACTCTGATGGAATCGGTGGCTTATCGAACAATTGATGAAGCGTCGCCAGCATAGACAGGAAGTAATTGGGATTAGAGTAAAATTCATAAGCCATGTAGGGTGGGCAACGTCTGTTGCCCACCACTTTTTTAATGAGGAAGCCGTTGCACGAAAAGGACTTTGCCCACCCTACCTGACTACCTGACTGTTTTTTTGCCTCGAAATGAGATTGGCAGAAAAGGATGTTTTAAGTGTGTTGTAGTATTTGGGAAATTTTATCGGTAATCCACTGATTAACATTTGTTCCTTCGATTCTTGCTTGTTTAGCAATTTTACTCTGTAAGTCCAGCGGTATTTTTAGGTTAAAATTCCGGCATTTTTAGTAGGGGATATTCCCTTTTCTTTACAAACCTCAAGAAAGACTTCCAAAGAATTTTTAAATTCCTCACGAAGTTCATCCGGATTTTTTCCATAGAAATCAGCCCCGCCATTCAAGTTAAGGATTTCTCCTCTGAACCGTTCAATTTCCGGATCATATTCAATTTTAGCTTTGTAACCATTAAGTGTCATAATATTCATGGTGTTACTCCGTGACTTTCTAACCATTCTCGAATACTGGCGACGGCCCCTTTATCGGTGTTTGGTGATGGGTGTGGTCGATGAAATATCCTGATCTCGTTAAACAAAAAAATAGCCATTCGAGAACCGGCTCTTTCAGAAATTTCGGCACCAAGAGCCAGAAATAAGGATTCTATATCACCCCACTGGATATTACCACTAACGGGTCGTTTAAAAATCAGTTCCAGCGTTTTCTGATGTTTTCGTTTCATAGTTTTGTTATACTATCATAAGTATGAGCAGCGATTGTTAAATCGTGTTGCTTGGAATGAGAGCAAGGGTGAAGTTTTATCTGCCGTTGCACCTGCCCACCTACATCACTAAATATAGAAAACCGTCATGTAGGGTGGGCAACGTGGGTGCAACGGCACTTTTTTAATAATGAGGAAGCCGTTGCACGAAAAAGGACTTTGCCCACCCTACATGACTGAGTACAACGGATTGAGGAAATCAACGGATTTTTAATCTGAGATTGGTTTCGAGGAAATCAGTTGCTCCCATTCAACTCAAAATCCGTTGTTTTCTAAAATCCGTTGTACTTATCGCATTTCCCTTTTGAGTTAAATACCTCATCTTGTCAGGGCAATCCTTTATGGTTGTATGGTTGCCTTTTTTTGTATTTCACCCAAACGAAAAACGCGATACAACCTTTTATGTCAATGAAAAATCACTTGATTTTTCATTCTGAAAATTCTAAAATTCTGTTAATTCTGATTCTAACAATAAAAAAATGTACAAAGGTAGTCAATATATAATATCATCATCAAACTCACTTTGAAAAAGATCGGAAAAATAGGAATCACAAAATGTTTAAAACAACAATTAGGCGAAAGAAAGATAAGGAGTTGAAGGCGGCGAAGTGGCTTGATGAACTACGGCAGTCTTACGCCGAGACACCTCATCTCCTTGCCGAGCGTCTTTCCGAACTTGCTCAAGAGCAGACTAAAATTAAAAAGTTGGCGCTGCTTGAAGAGGCTTTTAAACTCAGCCCAGATAACCCGACGATTCTCAATCGTTATGGTTATGCTTTGGCTAAATTCAAACCTAAACAAGTTGAAAAAGCGTTTGAACTGTTTGAACGCGCTGTGAAAATCGATCCTTCAATGGTTGCTACTTTTTATAAATATGGTTTAGCTTTAGAAAAGTCTGATCAAGCAGAGAAAGCCTTTGAGATGTTTGAACGGGCGTTGCAACTTGAGCCAAATAATTATAAGGCATTGAATAGCTATGCCATCGCACTCACTCATCACGGGCGGGCTGAAAAGGCTTTTGAAATGTTTGAGCGTTCATTAGAAGTTAATGCCAATAAAACCGTGTTGACTAGCTATGGCAAGGCGTTAGCAGAGAAGGGCGATTTCCAAAAAGCCTTTGAAATGTTTAAGCGTTCATTAAAAGTGGATGCCAATAACACCATCGTGTTGACTAGCTATGGCAAAGCGTTAGCAGAGAAGGGCGATTTCCAAAAAGCCTTTAAGATGTTTGAGCGTTCATTAAAAGTGGATGCCAATAACATCATCACGTTGACTAGCTATGGCAAGGCGTTAGCAGATAAGGGCGATTTCCAAAAAGCCTTTGAAATGTTTGAGCGTTCATTAAAAGTGGATGCCAATAACACTACCACCTTGAATAGCTATGGCAAAGCGTTAGCAGACAAAGGCGATTTCCAAAAAGCCTTTGACAAGTTTGAGCGTTCATTAAAAGTGGATGCCAATGACATCACCACGTTGAATAGCTATGGCAAGGCGTTAGCGGAGAAGGGCGATTTCCAAAAAGCCTTTGAAATGTTTGAGCGTTCATTACAAGTGGATGCCAATAACATCATCACGTTGAATAGCTATGGCAATGCGTTAGCGGAGAAAGGCGATTTCCAAAAAGCCTTTAAGATGTTTGAGCGTTCATTAAAAGTGGATGCCAATAACATCATCACGTTGACTAGCTATGGCTATGCGCTGGCAGAGAAGGGCGATTTCCAAAAAGCCTTTGATCAGTTTGAAAAGTCTTTGCAAATTAATCCTGATAATCACATTACCTTATTTATGTATGCCACTGTATTAGAAGCGGCACAGAAATATGAAGAGGCTATCTCTCACTTGGAAAAAATAATAAGGCTTGATGAACTATCGCTAGGTTACAGGAAGCCTTTGATTTTAATCAAGTTAGGGAGACTTTGCTATCTCGCCAAACAAGAAGCCAATGGCAAAAAATATTTTGATGAGGTGATTAAAAATGCCAGACACTCCGACGTTGGGCGATTAGAAGCCGCAAAACATATTCTCGCCATTAAGCCATATAGTCAAGAAGCCACTGATTTATTAAGAAAAATTATTGAAACCTCTCCCAATCACACCCAAGCCTTGAGAATGTTATCCTTTGACTTAAAGCCAAAGGGTTATTTTGAAGTGTTTAAGACTGCTGAAAGTGCATTGACAGATACCGAAATGCTCAATAGGGCAATGTATCACAAAATACTCAATGAAATCAGTATGTTGAAAGCGATTTCCTACCAGATTGTTAAGGATGATAGAGCCAGTGAAGTGTTATCCAAAGTCATTAAAAGCATTGAAACCACTTATGAAAAGATGACTCAGCTGCGGAATGAAGAAAAAACAAAAGTCGCCCAAATACCCACTGATAACTATGAAGAAATCATCACGATTATTTCACAGACAGCGCATGACGTTGCTGATATTGTCAATAATGAACTGGCTATCATCAAAGCTCGTCTTCAGCGGGTGCTGAAAAAATTGAACCAAAGCCAAAAAGATCGTCTTTTTCACAAACTGGAAAAATTATTACAACGGATTGAAAGCACCGAAACGGCTTTAAATGATTTGAAATCCGTCAATGAAGGGCTCAATCTGCATAACAATACCTTTAAAGTCAAAACACTTTTTGAAACTTGGCAAATTGAACCTTTGCAAATGGTATCGACACTCAAACACGCTACCCTATCATTTGATATCCAAAATGGGGATTCTGAATTTGTTGGCGATAAAGAAAAAATCAAGAGCTTTCTCAGTGAATTGATGGAAAACGCGCTGAAGCATAATCCTGAACAAGCGGATTTGGAGATAGCGATTTCATCAAAAAATATAGAAAGTGCCGAGCGGATAACTGGCAAAACCCTGAGTAAAAAAATACTGAGTGCCACCGCAAAAAAATCCCTCCTGATCATCTTTCGTGATAATGGCAAAGGCATTCCATCCGAAAAAAAGGAACCAATATTTTTAGCGTTAGAAACCACATCAAAAGAAGGCAGTGGGCTAGGCTTATTTATTATCAAAAGAACCATAGAAAAAATGAAAGGGCATATTATTGAAACTGGCAAAGAAGGCGCACGCTTTAGAATCGACATACCTTATGGAGAACAATAATGCAAGACTTAGACATTTCCAATATCCATCTATTATTGGTTGAAGACAACCCCGACTATTTGGAACTGTTAAAAGAAGAATTAGACGATTTTGGTTATCAACATATCGAAACCGCGACTAATCCTGATGAAGCCAAAGAAAAATTAAACCAACACCTATTTGAAGTCATTGTCGCTGATATGAGGCTTGACGGAGACAGTAATGGCGGATTTGTGGTATTTGATGAAGTTCAGAAACGCAATATCACCGCGGCGGTTATTATTCTCACCGCCAACGACACGGTAAAAGATTGCCGCCACGCCTTTAAATTAGGTGCTGGAGACTACATTTCCAAGAACATGCAAGGGAATGTGTTTGAGATATTACACGACTCTATCCAAGAATCCATCACCTACCTCAACCGGTGGGGCAATCGCAAAGATGAAATGTGGCTCAAAGAAAACAAAGCGGTTCTGTTAGCGCAATATCATAACCAATACGTCGCGGTGATCAATAACCAAGTCATTGAATCTGCCGAAACGGAAGAAGCTCTAAAGAAGCGGATTCGTGAACGGAAATTCCCGCTGTTTTTGCCGGTTATCCAAAAGATTGAAGCAGAAACCCCGCCGCCCCCGTCGATAACCGATTTGCGGCAACAAGAAGAAAGTGACACGCTGGAATTTAAAAGCACATTGCAATGGGATGTCAAAAAAAGTCGTAAAAATGAAGAATTACGATTTGAAGTGCTGGGTACGATTATTGGTTTTATGAACCATGAAGGCGGTACATTACTGATAGGCGTACAAGATGATCACAGCGTGTTGGGCTTAGAGCCAGACTTAAATCTATTAGGGCAAAGCAAAAACATTGATGACTTCCAACAACTGCTAAACAACCTCATCAGTGATCGCATCGGCACTGCATTTGCCCCACTGATCAAAATCCGCTTTGAAAAGGTTGAAGACAAGGAAATTTGTGCAATTGATGTTAAAAGAGCGGCGGAACCCGTTTTTTTGGATGCTCAAGAAGGAAAACAGCGCGTCAAAAAATTCTATATTCGCCAGGGCAATACCACCCGTCTGCTTAATGTTGAAGAAATGCACCATTATACTCGATTGAATTGGAAGTAAACGTAGGGTGGGTAGGAGCGAAGCGG
>JAGLHR010000365.1 GCA_023143415.1 Thiomargarita sp.
CTTCAGATTTGGCAATGGAGTCCAACGCTTTAGCTTTTTAGCTTTAGATTACTTTAATAATGCGAATTAATTTTCAAAAACATGTTTTAAATCAAATATTTGAAAATAAATTTTGGGTTTTTTCTTGAGTCCAAATACCACAATTCCAAATCTAAAGGTTTGGACTCCAAATCACTTCCAAATCTAAAGGTTTGGACTCCAAATACCCAAAGCTGAAGCGTTGGACTCCAAAAAACCGCCCAAAGCTGAAGCGTTGAAAGGAAAAAACCGCCCAAAGCTGAAGCGTTGGACTCTAAATAATTCGCCTTAAAAATTTACAAAGGTTCGCTGATGATAATTTTAGGCTTTTTTTTAGGTTGAAATTGCACACGCTCAGCCATTGCGGGATTGATATACACCGTTCCCGCCTCATCGACTAACATCACATATTTAATTCCCATTTGCTGTGCAATTTTATGCCAATCTTGTAATCCAGCGACAGTTAAAGCCGTTGAAGCGGCATCAGCAAGTGCCCCATTTTGACTGATAATTGTCACCGATGTAAAACCCTTAACAGGTATTCCATTGCGTGGATCGATAATATGTGAATAACGCTTTCCTTTATATTCACGAAAACGCTCGTAGTTACCAGAAGTCATCACACTTTCTTCTCCGCGCAGTGCGACTGCTGCCAAAATATCTTCGCCGTTAGGATGACGAATGCCTATTAACCAGGGTTTATCTCCCTTTTGCCCAGTCGCTTTCAGATTGCCGCCTGCATTAACAATGGCGTTATGTATGCCGAGTTGGTGTAACTTTTTAATGGCTAAGTCGGCAGCGTAGCCCTTAGCAAAGGCACCAAAATCTAATTGCACTGCCCGATTGCTGGAAAAAACAAGGTTGCCCTGTATCTTAATATCATCCATGCTGGGAGCCAACGCGACTAATTCAGCAATTTTATCCGGTGGCGGATATTGATAAGTGCTTGATAAGTCATCGTTATGGAATCCCCATAACTGGATCAATTGCCCCACAGCGGGATTAAATAAGCCATTACTTTGATGAAAAAAAAGGGTTGCCTGCTCTAGCACGGGCAGTAATGAAGGTTCTGTGACAGTCCATGCTTGCCCAGCGGCGATAGCTTGGTTTAAATCAGTTAATGCGCCTGGTTTCCAAGCATGAAAATGGTTGTGTATGGCTTGAAAATCGTTGATGATAGCGTCAACCGCTTCACTCGCTTGTTTCTCTGGCACATCCCAAATACTTATGCCTACCAGGGTGCCAAAGATATAAAATTGCTGTTGATAGAGTTGATCGGATTGAGCGGGTTGTTTACTACATCCTGTGAAAAGTAATCCTATGAAGAAGATTGTTATGTAAGTACGCATTTTTTTTTCCATTGGAGTTCAACATTGGAGTTCAACGCTTTTGAGCGTTTGGAGTTCAACGCTTTTGAGCGTTTGGAGTTCAACGCTTTAGCTTTGAGCGTTTGGAGTTCAACGCTTCAGCTTTGAGCGTTTTTTAGAGTTCAAAAAGGCAAAAACTAAAGAGTTGGACGATTTTAACTCTTAATTTGCACCATAATTACAGCTCTTTCTCAAGCAAATAGCGATATGGTTTCATACGTCGCAACGCTTCTTTTTGCCAAGCATTATTATGTTTATCCTCCTCAAGTGCTGTCAATAATGAATGACAAAGAATTTGTAGTAAAATAGGATAACAGCCACTTTCGGCCAATATCCAATTAATGTCTTTATTTTCAAAAGGTTGCGGTGAACTCTTAATTAACTCTAACGCCTCCGCCTCGCTAAAAGGACCTAAATTCAAAACATGCCCAAAAATATTGAAAAACGGAGAAGGTTTTTCATCATTAACTAATATGTCTTCAGGTGCTTGATGGGCTGTGAATAAAAAACCGAGCTTGCCGCCCGCATGATTACTCCCTAAAGAGCGCATCCCCCACCAAAATTGTTCATCCAAATCAGGGGAAGCTAATCCCGCCCCAATTTCATCCAATAAAATCAGCGTTGGAATTTCCAAATAGTTATCCACTATTTCCATAAAGCTCACTAAATCAGTCGGCTCTGGTACTGGCATATCTAGTTCTATCAAAATATGTCGCAATAAACTTTCCTGATAACACATACGCGGATCTTGAAAATCCACAAAAACCCATTGATAACCAGGCATTAACCAATCATTACGTTGTCCTGGACGCAATTTTTCAGTCGGTGTATCAATAATATGACGCAAATAATGCAGCAAAGACGTTTTACCACTGCGTTTTAAACCAACAATGGCAATATGCTGCAAAGGCGTATATTTCCAAACATCAAAAATACGTTTTAGAATATACTCATGCCCAAAAAACTGGTGCGGCTCAGTAATTGGTGGTCCAATGACAAAAGGACTACTATGCCAGGTGCTTAAAAAAATAGGCAAACCTGATGTAGGGGCATCGGGCGACGTGATGTTTACGAGTTCAAATCCCGCTGCTAACAGCAGTTCATCGCGTTCATCGACGCTCAAATTTAGGTGAGTGGCACAACGTAGCACCTCATCACGTTCAAATGGCAAACTCACATCATCCGTGATCCACTCTAGTAAAATATCACGACGCACTTTGATTTTCGCTGCTAATTCGGCATTGCTGATGCCGTTGCGTTTTATATAAGTTATTAATAGCTTGGCAAATGAGGGCATGGACAAATAACTTTTTTTATTGTAGAATAAACATCATTAGAAACAATCATACTTTAATTATTAATTATTAATTATTAATTATTAATTATTAATAATTAACTGGGGAAAATCATTATTAATATTTTAAATTTCCCAGATTAACAATTATACTGAACGCAATTGCCAATTTGACCATTTTTGAAGAACAGGATTCGAGGCTAAAGTTCATGTAGGGTGGGCAATCTTTTACTGCCCACCATCCTCATTAAAAAAGTTAAGTTTATTATCTTGTTGAGTATAATCCTTTAATCCTGAAAATCCTTTCGAGGTTTAAAACTTAAACCTCAAATCCAAAATCCTTTGGCTGTGTTGAGTATGATAACAATTAACCGTTTTTTTATCTTATTATAGGAGCAAAGTCATGTTAAGATTACCCATTATAATTTTGTGGTTTATAAGTTTTGTCAGCGTTGTACAAGCGGCTGACATAGTGGTCATTCGTTCTGATGCCACAGAACTATTCTCCAAAGGTCAATTACTTGACAGCGCAAAATCTGTCAATCTGCCTGAAAAAGTTAAAATAACGGTAGTGTTTGCCACAGGCGGTATCCAAACAGTAACTGGACCATTTCAAGGCAAACTAAACGATCCATTGGCAACTAACGAGAGTGATCCAAAGTTAGTAAGCGACTTCTCTCGTTTTTTGACTGATCCAGAACTCAACGAAGACTTTCGAGCTTCACAGCAACAACTACCTGAAAACTTATGGTGGGTCAATGTTGGCACAAAACCGAGACCTTCTCGCTATTACTGCATTGCACCCTCCAGTCATGTCATTTTATGGCGATCTAAGAATCAGAGTGAAAACGCCAGTACCCTGTTAATTAAACATAAAGACACTGGGGAAAAAGCGAAAGTCGTTTGGCCCGCCTACAAGCAGACACTGAATTGGCCTAATAATTTACCCGTTTACTATGGTCAAGACTACACGGTGAAATTAATAAGCCACAATGACAATGACTCATCCTTTAAGATATTGGTATTGTACCAATTACCTAAGAGTTTTCCCACGAAATCCCATAAAGTGGTGTGGATGGTCGGTAGAGGATGTATTCCGCAAGCTAATATGCTGTTAGCCAGTTTGCGGTAATTTTTTGTCATAATCGGAATCCAACGCTTTGTGTTTTCCAAAGCTGAAGCATTCGAGGTTTCAGTTTTTATTCAAAAAACTGAAACCTCGAATGGACTCCAAAATCTCCGATACTTTCCAAAGCTGAAGCGTTGGACTCCAAAATCTCCGATGGAGTACAACGCTTTAGCTTTGTTGTTTGTTTGGAGTACAACGCTTTAGCTTTGTCTCCGTTTAATTTACTTATTACAACTGATAACTATGGCTGAAACAACCTACGATTCCAATAATATTAAAGTATTAAAAGGCTTAGATGCGGTTAGAAAACGCCCAGGCATGTATATTGGCGATACCGACGATGGCACCGGTTTACACCATCTGGTTTTTGAAGTGGTAGATAATGCCATTGATGAAGCGTTAGCAGGATATTGTTCAGAAATTACGGTGCAAATTCACAATGACGGTTCTATTAACATCATTGATGATGGGCGCGGCATTCCTGTTGATATTCATAAAGAAGAAGGGCGTTCCGCCGCAGAAGTCATTATGACTGTGTTACACGCGGGCGGCAAATTTGATGATAATTCCTATAAAGTTTCTGGGGGATTACATGGCGTTGGTGTTTCTGTCGTGAATGCCCTGTCAGAAGAACTCCGTCTGACTATCCATCGGCACGGTAAAACTCATCAACAAACTTACAAAGAAAGTGTTCCCATCGCGCCCATCGCAGTGACGGGCGAAACCGATAAAACCGGCACTGAAATCTATTTTAAACCCAGCGCAAAGATATTTACCAATATCGAATTTCATTATGATATTCTGGCGAAACGATTGCGGGAACTCTCGTATTTAAATGCGGGAGTGCGAATTCGTCTGATTGACGATAGAGAAGAGGATAAAGAGCAGGTTTTTGAAGATGATGGCGGTATTCGCTCATTTGTAAAACGGCTTAACCGTAAAAAAACGGTTTTGCATAACAGCATTGTTTATTTTAATACAGAAAAAGATAATATTGCAGTGGAAGTCGCTATGCAATGGAACGACTCCTACTATGAAAATCTCTTTTGTTTTACCAATAATATCCCTCAACGGGATGGCGGTACCCATTTAGCGGGATTTCGCGGTGCTTTGACTCGTACCCTTAACAATTATTTGGAGCGGGAAGGCATTTTTAAAAAAACGAAAGTTTCTACTTCAGGTGATGATGTCCGTGAAGGTTTGACAGCGGTATTATCGGTGAAAATGTACGAACCGAAATTTTCTTCACAATCGAAACATAAATTGGTTTCAAGTGAAGTCAGGGCTGTGGTTGAAGGGATAGTCTCCGATAAATTAGACGAATTTTTGTTAGAAACACCCGCTGAAGCGAAAAATATTGCGAGTAAAATTGTTGATGCCGCCCGTGCCAGAGAAGCCGC